>JAGXSN010000148.1 GCA_018333815.1 Sulfuritalea sp.
GAAGTCCGTCAGGCTCATGCCATGCGAAAGGCGGCCTGAGTTGCAAAAGCGTGTCCAGACAATCGGAGCCGGTACAGCCCGCCATAAAGGACAGCCAACTTGATGGACAAAGACAATCTGTTTTCATCCACGAACAGGCCCAATAACGCAACAGACGCAACAACCATCACATAGGTCAACATGGTTTTATCTCGTCGCGTGGCAGCTATTGCAATCGCCGGCTCCACCTCCACCCCACGAATTACTGAGACTATTTAGCCCATTCAAAGTGGCCAGCAGGCTCCCCCCACCAATTAGAGGGCTCAAAGCAACCGTAGTAATTGGGCCAACCCCTGACACCGTCATAAGAGCTGCCGAACCTGCGGTCCATGCGCCACCAGTCGCTGACGCAATGGCGTTATTCCAGTTGACGCTTTGCCCATTAAGCACATCCATGCCGATGCTGGCGGCGCCTCCAGTCAGAAAAGCCGCCCCTGTGGCTACAGCCGCAATGACTGCGACTGGGTTCTTACCCTCAGTTGCAAGCATCTTCTCTTCGGTCAAGCTGGCGATCCGCAAATGAGTCGATCCGTTCGCCCCGTTGCCGAAGAGATGAATCATGTCTTCAGCCGATAACGATGACGATCCTTGGTAATGATTCAATGCGGCATCCACCTGTAATTCCGTCGGCATCGGGATAGCCGTTTGTGGCAGGAGTCCGGCGGAGACCGGCAGACAAACAGCCAAGGCGATTCTGCGAGCGCTTCGATTCGTGGATTTCATTTGCCTCTCCTTTCGAAAGCGAACAATGACATCAGGGCCGCCAAGTGAAACCGACCAGAAGCTGGGCCGTATCGTTTCCCGCAATACCCGCCTGGGCGCTGACATTCATGACCAAAGCAGGAGAGAGACGATGCGTGTAACCCAAGTTCAATGACGTCGAACTGGTCCAGTCACCTTTGACGCCGTTGATTTCGTCGGCGGTGCGGAAGCTTTGCGTCACGCCGGCGCGCAGGCTGATTTCCGGGTTGACCGCCAGCCCCGCCGACAAGCCCAGACCGAAGACATCGCCGGGGTCGTAGGACTTGCCCCCGGAATCCCGCTTTCTCAGATAGCCGTAAGTGCCTGTCAAGGACACAATCACCGGGTCGAAGGCCCAGTGACCGGATGCGCCGAGCACCGCGCTGCGGCCATGAAACGTCTTGTTGTCGCTCTTTTCCACCAAAGCAATTTCGCCAAAGGCGAGCACATAGGGCTGCTGGAAAGGGGATGTGATGCGGTAGTCCGCCCCTGCGCTGACGCTGCGCAAGCCGGAGGCATGTTCCGTGCGCGTACCGCCGTTATCACGGATCAGCGTCCGGCTCGCATCGGCCTTCGCGCCCAGGCTCAGGTTCAGCCTGCCCGTTGCCGCGTAGCGGATGCCCAAGCCGGCTTGCAGCGTATCCTTGCGGCGGTTATTCAGGGTTACGTTCGGCAGCAGCAACACCCCATGGTGAAGAGGCGTCCCAACCACGGTCACATTGACCTCCTTGCTGTCCGTCACGCTGTAGCCGATGCTGGTGTTCAGCGTGTATCGGCCTTTTTTCGGCGCGAAGTCCTCGATCTTGAAAGGCGTATCCGATGCTCGTCTGTCGTCTGCAGCGGCATGAAGCGCAGCAAGGCAGCACACACCGAAAGCGAAGAAATCACGAAACTTGGTCATGTATTCCTTCTCCACTCACTTGCGCGCCCCTGCCGCCAGCCGCCCGCGGCCATGACCAGGGCCAGGGCCAGCAACACGCCCAGCGCCAGCGAAACCACAGCGGGCGGCGGCTCCACCTTGTCCAGCCGCATGCCCTCGATGAGGGGCGGCGGGGGCGGCGGTGCGGGTTCCACCGCGGCGGCTTCGGCGGCGGGCGGTTGCAAAGTCGGCGCTGGCGGGACGGCGGCGGCCAGGCCGTAGCCGGCCATGCCGACGAATTTCTCGAAGGTCGCGTTGTCGCTTTTCACGTCGTAGCGGCGCGCGAGATCGCGGTAGCGCTCTTTCAGTTCGGCGACCACTTTCGGGTCGGCGTCCCAGTATTCCTGGCGCGCGGCTTCGAGCATGCGCTCGATGGTCTGCGCCAGCGCGTGCGGGTTGTGGCGCTCGAACCATTGCTTGAGGCCGAGTTTGTGCTTGTCCTTGACATACACGTCGACGAATTCCTGCCACTGGTCGTCGCGCACCACTTCGCGCGCCACGGCCGTCCAGCCCCAGAAGTTGTTCATGCCATCGAGCACTTGCAGCGTCCCGGAATAGCCTTCCTTCATCAACCCCTTGATGAAGCCGGGATGGAAGTTGCGCGTCGCCAGTTCCTTGGCGAGGAACTGCGCGGCGCCCTCGGTGCGGCCCTGGCTGCCGCGCAGGTTGGAGATGTAGAGCTGCGGCGGCTGGCCGTCGAGGTAGCGCACCGCCAGGCCGATGCCGCCCAGATACTGGAAGGGGTCGTCGGTGGTGAGCATGCCGTAGGTGTTGGAGGTGCGCGACAGCACCGCGCCTTCCGTGCCCTTGAGGTGGGCCGAGTAGAGATTGACGGCCTTGCCGCCGGTCAGCTCCGCGCCGGTCTTGCCCCAGTCGGCCTCGTCCGGGCCGTAGGCATACTGCATGCGCGACAAGTAGAGCTGGGCGAGCTTGCGGTCGCCTTCGGCCTTGCCTTTCCAGGTGTCCGTGGCGAGCGTGGCGTCGTCCAGGCCGGTGCCGTAGCGCCCGGTTTCGGAGGAGAAGATGCGCGTCTGGCCGGCGCGCTTGGCCGCCGCCGCGCTCATGCCCTGCTGTTCCAGTTCGGCGGCGATGCGCCGGCTGTTGGCGGCGACCGGGTTGTCGGTTTCCGCTGCTTCGGCGGCGAGCTGCGCGGCGCGGGCGAGCTGCTTCATCGCATTGGGGAAATGGTCGCGATACAGGCCGGTGGCGGAGAGCACGACATCGACGCGCGGCCGACCCAGCGTCTGGCGCGGCACCAGCTTGACGTCGGTGACGCGCCCGCCGGCGTCCCACACCGGCTCGACGCCCATCAGCCACAGCGCCTGCGCTTCGAGGATGCCCTGATGGCGCATGGTTTCGACCGACCACAGCGAGAGCGTCAGCTTTTGCGGCGCGGCGCCGGTCAGTTTCTTGTGCTCGGCGAGCAGGTTGTCGGCCGTCGCCTTGCCGGCGTCCCAGGCCTGCTGGGTCGGCACGCGCGAGGGGTCGAAGCCATACATGTTGCGGCCGGTCGGGTAGGCGGCGGGGTTCTTGATCGGATCGCCGCCGTAGGAGGTGGGGATGTAGCGGCCGGCGAGCGCCGCCAGCAGCGCCGGCAGCTCGTTGCCGGCGCCGATGTCGGCATGCCATTGGCGCGCCTGGTCGATCTGCTGGCGCAGGCCGGCGGGCAATCCATCGGCCGGGCGCTGGTCGATCAGGTGGGCATGGAGCAAGCGGTAGGGAGCGGTCTCCGGCAGCTTGTCGTAGTCCGCGAGGAGGGTTTCGTCGAGGTCTTCCGCCTTCGCCCCGGCGTGCCGGGCGGCGGCTTCCCAGAAGGGTTTGCCCAGCATCAGCATGACCGTGGCCAGCCGATGTTTCTCGTCGGGCGCGCGCCCCAGCGTGTGCAGGCCCAGCGGCTGGGCCATCTCGGCAAGCTCGTGCAGATGGGCGTGCAGTTCGTCCACGAAGGCCGGGAACTCGGCGGCGGCGCGTTCCGCCGTCCAGCCCAGGTCGCGCTCGATGCGTTCCTTCTTCACGGCGGCCAGCAGGTCGGTCTGGATGCGCTGCTTGACCGCGCCTGCGTCCTGGTTCACCCAGGCGTGCAGCAGGTCGTGGATGTGCGTGAGCGTCTGGTACAGGCCGGCGGGACGGAAGGGCGGGGTCTGGTGCGACAGGATCACGGCGCGGCCGCGCCGCTTGGCCTGGAGCGCCTCGCCGATGTTGTCGGCGATGTAGGGGTAGATCACCGGCACGTCGCCGACCGCCAGCATGGGATAGTCATACACCGACAGGCCGCGCTCCTTGCCGGGCAGCCATTCCTGGGAACCGTGGGTGCCGTAGTGAACGAAGGCGTCGGCGGCGAACTTTTCCCGCGCCCAGAGATAGACGGCCAGATAGAAATGCGAGGGCGGCGATTTTGTCGAGTGATAAATCGCCTTTTCCTTGTCTTCCCATTTTTCGCTGCGCGGCGGCTGGGGCAGGATGACGACGTTGCCGATCGGGTAGCGCGGAATGACGAAATAGTGTTCGCCCTTGCGCCGTATCGCCATGCCCGACTTCTCGGGATCGCCGTATTTGGCGTTCAACTCGGCGCGCACTGCGGCGGGCAAGGTATCCAGCCAGCGGCGGTAGGCAGCCACGGGATACAGTTCTGCGAGTCCGGAATGCAGCAGGCCGTCGAGCCGGTTGTCGCGATAGAACGGCGCGAGCAGTTGTTGCAGGTTGCCGATCAACTCCTGCTCCTGCGGCGTTTCGGTGGCATAGCCGGCGGCCTTCATCGCCGCCAGGGTGGCTTCGAGGCTGCGCGGCACGTTGAGGAAGGAGGCCGAGATGTTCTTTTCTCCCGGCGGATAGTTCCAGAACAGGATTGCCACCTTCTTGTCGGCGTTCGCCTTCGTTTGCAGCCTGACGTAATTGAGCGCCTTGGCCACCACGGCCGCCGCCTGCGGCGCGATCGGCACGATCTGGTCGTCGCCTTTTCGCAGGGCGGCGGCGATCTGGATGTCGGTCACCCCGGCATACTCGGCCTGCGCCAGGAAGAAGGGCACGTCCATCAGCTGCACGCCTTGCGGATCGGCGGCCCAGGCCGCTTCGTCGCCCCGGCGATACGGCATGGCCTGGACGACCGGGATTCCCAGCGTTTCGAGCTCCTTGCGGCGCCCCTCGGGGTTGAGCGTGATCTGAACGTTGATGAGCGCATGCGCCAGCGTCTTGCCCTGCGGCGCGAGCAGACCGGGCAGCACCGCAGGCTCGATCATGGAGCCATACACCGGCAGGGCCACCGCGCCGGCCGCCTCGATGCGGGCGATCAGGTCGTCGATGAAGGTGGTCTGCATCGAGGCGATGTGCTGCTGATGAACGGCGAGGGCGATCACCGGCTGGTCGGGGCGCGGTCGTTTCCAGGCGAAATACGCCGCCGCGTCGGGAAACACGAGGCTCGGCGCACCGGGGTGATACACGGCGGCTTTCGGGAACACCACGGGGTCGGCAAGGTCGGCATACGAACGCCCGCCGAAATGCGCCGCCAGCGTCGCGAAAAAGCCCTCGAAGTTGGCCCGGCCGCCGCTGTTGTAATAGGCGACCAGCCGCTGGGCCAGATCGTCCGGCATGCCTTGCCAGGACGGGTTCGCATCGTGCAGCCAGAGGTGCGGCGCGGTCAGTTCCGGCAGGGCTTGCGCCAGCCGGCCGCGCACGTCGTCCATCTGGTAGGTGTCGAACAGCACCCAGTCGTAGCCGCGAAACAGGCCGCCATCCACGTTCGCCGGCAGGCGGCTGACGTAACGCGCCTCGATCTTGATGCCGTGCGGTCGGGCGATCTCCCGCAACTGATGGAACTTGCCGGCCGGCACGTTGCCGGTGGCGATGAACAGCAGACTGGTCGCCTGGGCGGCGCCGGCCGCCAGGAAGGTGCAGACGGCCAGTAATCGATACAGCATTTTCATCGTCAGAAGTCCGCCCGCACACGGGCGAACAGCGTGCGGCCGCGCTCGGCGTAGCCGAAGTTGGGCGACTCCTCCGCCAGCCGCACGTTGGTGAGGTTGTCGATGCCGGCGCGCACCGTCAGCGTCTTGCCGAACTGCCGGGCGACGCTGGCGTTCCACAGGCTGTAGGCGGGCAGGCGGACGTCGGTCGTCGTGGTCGCGGCGACGAGCTGGCGACCGACATATTCGACGCCGAGACGGGCGCTCCAGCCGGCGCCGCCTTTCCAGTCGAGCCGCGAGGCAGCGCTGGTGCGCGGGCGCGAATACATTTCCTTGTTCTTCACCTTGTCGCGCGTCCTGAGCAGGGTCAGGTCGGTCTGCCACAGCAGTTCGGGGCTAATGTTCCAGGTGAAGCCTGTTTCCAGTCCGGTGATCTCGGCCTGGTCGAGGTTCCCGGCACGGAAGTGTTGGCGCCGGGACGGGGGGGGGTCGGTCTGGAACAGGATGTTGGCAATCAGATCCTCGATCTTGGTGTGGAACAGCGTGCCACGCAGATTGAGCGGACCGCGCTGCCAGTCGGCGCCGATTTCGACCGAATCGGATTTTTCCGGCTTGACGCCGGCGTTGCCGTAGAAGGAGTGCGGCCCGCCGTGAAAGGCGTAGACCGGCGAGCTTTGCTTTAACGTCGGCGCCTTGAAGGCGTGGCCGTAGCCGCCCTTGACGATCAGTGCGGGCGTCGCCTCCCAGACCAGGTAGGCGCGCGGACTCCACTCGGTGCCGAAGAGCTCGTGGTTGTCGGCACGCAGGCCGGCGGTGAGCGCCAACCGCGCGGCCAGCGGCATTTCATCCTGGATGAACAGCGCCTTGTGGGTCGCATCGTCCTTGCCGTTGGCGAGGGCGGGATGCGTCATGGTTTCGGTGCGGTATTCGCCGCCGAAGGTGAGGCGATGGCTGCCGATCCGGGTCGTGGCCAGTGCGTCGTAGGCGAGGTCGCGGAAGTTCTGCGGCGTGGTCGGCGCCACGCCGTTGGTGCGCGTGTTTTTGACGTCGAATTCGCTGCGATAGGCGTTGGCCTGGGCGCGCCAGCCGGCGAATTCGCCGCGCCAGGAGAGATAGCCGTGGTTGCGCTCGAGGTCGTGGCGATCCCTGTAGGGGCGGGCCGGAGGCGGCGCGGTCCTCACGTCGTCGCGCCAGCGTTCCTCCTGGCCGTCGATCCAGCCGGCTTCGAGGGTTTGACCCGGCGCAAGCTTCAAGCGCCCGCTCGCGCCGACGGTTTGCGTCTGGCGGCCTTCCAGCTCGGAGTAGCGCGGGTCTTCCTTGCGCGGCACGGCGCCGAGGCGGGACATTTCGCCGGTCAGGCGCAGGTCGAAGGACTCGCTGACCGGCCCCGCCGCGAACAGGCTGGCGCCGGCGC
>JAGXSN010000149.1 GCA_018333815.1 Sulfuritalea sp.
AAGCGCTTCTTCGGCGCCGCGCGCAACATCGAGGAAGGCGGTTCGCTGACCATCATCGCCACCGCGCTGATCGACACCGGCAGCCGCATGGACGAGGTGATCTACGAGGAATTCAAGGGTACCGGCAACTCCGAGATCCATCTCGACCGCCGCATGTCCGAGAAGCGCGTCTACCCCTCGATCAACGTCAACCGTTCCGGCACGCGCCGCGAGGAACTGCTGCAGAAACCCGACGTGCTGCAGAAAGTCTGGGTGCTGCGCAAGCTGATGTACGGCCTCGACGACCTCGAAGCGACCGAATTCCTGCTCGACAAGGTCAAATCGACCAAGAACAACGCCGAGTTCTTCGACGCGATGCGCCGCGGCGGTTGATCCTCCTCCTCCTCCACCTCCCCGCGCCGCTGCCGGGACGCGCGTGTCGGGTCGGACGCGAAACCATATCTTTTCGTATATGGTTTCCATATCAATAATTAACTTTCCACATAGTCGCATTCCGGCCAGAATGCCCTCGACTCAGCCCTAGGCTCACAATTTCGAGGAGATCGCGGTGACTTCCAGACTGCAAAACTACCTGCCCTTCCTGCGCTGGTTCCCCATGTCCGGGGCGAACCTGCGCATCGATCTTCTCGCCGGGGTGACGGTTGCCCTGGTTCTGGTGCCGCAGAGCATGGCCTATGCCCTGCTGGCCGGCCTGCCCGTGGTTTACGGGCTCTACGCAGCCCTGGCGCCGGTGGTCATCGGCGCCCTGTTCGGCAATTTCCACCAACTGCACACCGGCCCGGTCGTCATGCTGTCGCTGATGTCGGCGGCGGCCATCGCGCCCTTCGCGCTGGCCGGATCCGAGGAGTATATCGCCCTGTCCATCCTGCTGGCGCTGATGGTGGGGGTGATCCTGCTGATCATGGGGATCTTCAAGATCGGCAGCATCGTCAATCTGGTATCCCATCCGGTGATGGTCGGCTTCATCAACGCCGCCGCACTGATCATCGGCCTGTCCCAGCTGCGTTTCTTCATGAACATGCCCAACCCGGGCACCGGCGGCTTCACGACCGACATCAGCACCCTGCTGAGCCGCATCGACCAGGCCCACCTGCCGGCGATCGCTTTCGGGGTCACCACGATCCTGATCATGTGGGTGCTGGCGCGCTGGCTGCCCAAACTGCCCGCCGTCCTCGTCGCCGCGCTGTTCGGCACGATCGTCAGCGCCGCCATCGGTTACGAGCAGGTCGAGCGCCCGGCTCTGGAGCGTATCGCCGATCCCCAGGTGCGGGAAAAGATCGCCGCCTTCAGCGCCACCAACGCCGAGATCCGGCGCCTTACCGAGCAGGGCACGGCCAAGCGCGGCGCCCTGCGCCAGGCGAAAGCCGCGGACACCCCGGTGATCGAACTGGAGGCGATGCGCGCCGAGATCCATGTGCAGGAAGTTCGCGTCGATTTCCTCAAGAAGCAGAACAACGCCCGGCGCCTGGACATCCACGCCCAGCCGCTGGTTCGGGTGCCGGACGCCGGCGGGGCGTCCTTCTACAGGGCGGACCGGTTGCCCGCCGGCGCGGCGGCGCAGGAGGGCACATGGCGCTTCCAGAGCATCCGGGATGGCCAGGTGACGCTCGCCGCCGGCGGCGACGTGGTCGGCGCCATTCCCCAGAACCTGCCTTCCTTCAAGCTGCCGAAGCTGGACTGGAACATGGTGCTGGCGCTGCTGCCGGCCGCATTCGTCATCGCCCTGATCGGCTTCCTCGAGGCCACTGTCGTCTCCAAGACCCTGGCGGCCAAGACCCACCAGCGCATCGAACCGAACAAGGAACTGATCGGTCAGGGCCTGGCCAACTTCATCGGTTCCCTCTTCCAGAGCTACGTGGTGAGCGGCTCTTTCTCCCGCTCTGCGATCGCCGGCCGGGTGGGGGCGAAAACCGGCCTGTTCGCCGTCATCAGCGCCCTGTTCGTGCTGGTCACCCTGCTGTTCCTCACGCCCTACCTCTACCACCTGCCCCAGGCCGTGCTGGCCGCCATCGTCATGATGGCGGTGTTCGGCCTGATCCGCATTTCGCCCCTGATCCACGCCTGGAAAGTCCAGCGCAGCGACGCCATCTTCGGCATCATCACCTTCGTTGCCACCCTCGCTTACGCGCCCAAACTCTCCAATGGCATCCTGCTCGGCATGATCCTCACCGCCGCGATGCTCCTGTTGCGCACCATGAAGCCGCGCGCCGCGGTGGTCGGACGCCGCGAGGACGGCAGCCTGGCCGGCATCGATGGCGCCAACGTCGAACCGCTGGGGCGCAATTTCGTCGCCGTGCGCTTCGACAACTCGCTGACCTACCTGAACGTCGCGGCCTTCGAGGACACCGTGCTGGAGGTGCTGGCGCGCCATGAAAACATCCGCGGCTTGCTGGTGATCGCGTCGGGCATCAACGAGATCGACGCCTCCGGCGAGGAGAAGGTGCGCGAACTGGTCCAGCGGCTGCGCCCGCTAGGCGTCGAGATGATGTTCAGCAGCCTCAAGCGCCCGGTCGCCCACGCCTTCAGGAACACCGGCCTGGACCAGATCCTGGGCGAGCAGAACATTTTCCCGAACAAGGAAATCGCCATCGTCCAGGCGCGCGAGCGTTTCGATCGGGAGCCGGCCTGAGCGATGCGAGGAGCCTGCGGGAGTAGAATGCGCCGGATGAGTGCCGAGCCGGGCCGCGCCCCATGATCGTCTCCCTGCGCACCTTCGTCGAGATCGACTCGCTGCAGCCGCAGCTGGCCTCCTACCTGGCAACGTCCTCCCAGGGCTTCCTGCCGGTGCCGGGCGAGGCCTGTCTGTGGATCGAGGTCGCGCCCGGCATGGCGGTGCACCGCCTGACCGACATCGCCCTCAAGGAAACCAACGTGCACCTCGGCGAACAGGTCGTCGAACGCTCCTTCGGCTCGATGGAGATCCACTACCGCAACCAGAGCGAAGTGAAAGAGGCGGGGCGGATCGTTCTCCAGGAGATGGGCGCCGACGTCGAGGCGCGCATGCCCTGCCGCATCGCCTGGCTGGAAATCATCCGCGGCATCACGCCCGACCACACCACCCTGATCAACCGCCAGCTGCGCAAGGGCTCGATGATCCTGCCCGGCAAGAGCATGCTCATCATGGAGACCGAGCCGGCCGGTTACATCGTCTATGCCGCCAACGAGGCGGAAAAGGCGGCCCATGTCACGCTGGTGGACGTCAAGCCCTTCGGCAATTTCGGCCGGCTCACCCTGACCGGCTCCGAGGCCGAGATGGAGGAAGCCGCCCGCGCCGTCCGGCGCGCCGTGGACAACATCAACGCCTGCGCGCGCGGCGCGCCCGCGCCGGCGGATTGATTTTCCGCCGGAGTTTGGGGATAATCCCGCGTTTTCGCTCGGCGCGGGACAGCCGAATCAGAGGACAGCGAAATGAGGACAGTAAAATGAAACCAGGCATTCATCCGAAGTACAACGAGATTGTGGTGACGTGCAGCTGCGGCAACACGTTCAATACCTGCTCGACCAACAGCAAGCCGCTCCACGTCGAAGTCTGCTCGGCCTGCCATCCGTTCTATACCGGCAAGCAGAAGATCATCGACACCGCCGGCCGGGTCGAACGCTTCAAGCAGAAATACAAGCGTTCGGGCGCCACCGCCTGATCGTCCCCTGGCGCAGGTTCTTGTCGCAGGGCGGCGTGCGCGTTGCCGCGATGAGCCTCGGCCCGTTCCAGGACAGCTCCCCGCGCCTGCCCGCGATCGCGGTGATCGCGCTGGCCGCGCTCTACCTGCTGGCCGGCGTCACCGCCCACGATCCCTGGAAGTCCGAAGACGCGATCCACATCGCCATCGCGCACGGCTTCGCCACGCACGGCAACTGGCTCGCCCCCGCCGTCGCCGGAGAATTCTGGCCCCACACCGCCCCGCTTTACCACTGGGTCGCTGCCCTGTCCGGCCGCCTGCTCGACGGCTGGCTGCCCTTCCACGACGCCGCCCGCCTGGCGACGAGCTTCTTCGGCGCGCTGTTCCTCATCTTCCTGGCCGGCGCGGCGCGCAGCTTTCACGGCGACGCCGCCGCACGCATCGCTCCGCTGCTGGCCATCGGCACCCTCGGCCTGCTGGTGCCGATCCACGAAGCCCAGCCGGCGATCGCCGGGCTCGCCTGTGCCGCCCTGGCCTGGTGGGGCGGCGGACTGAGCCTGCAAGGCCGCCGCTTGGGCGCTCCCCTGATCGGCCTCGGCCTCGGCCTCTCGTTCCTCGCCCACGGCCTGGTCGGTCTGATCATGGCGCTGGCCGTCCTGCCGGCGCCGATCCTGCGCCGCGACGGCAAGGGTTTCCTCCTGATCCTGCTGATCGCCCTGCCCCTGCTGGCCCTGTGGCCCGCGCTGCTGCTCCAGCATGCCCCGGAATTCTGGACGCACTGGTGGCAGAACGAATTCGCCGAGGCCACGCATGCGCGCGCACTGCCCGAGGTCAAACATTTCGAGCAGCTGGTCTGGGCGGCCTGGCCGGTCTGGCCGCTCGCGCTGTGGAGCCTCTGGCTGCGCCGCCGCGCACTCGACGCATTGTTGTTGTTCCCGCTCGCCGGACTCGCACTCACGCTCGGCTGGTTCCTCAGCGGGGCGCCGCGCACGCTGGCCATCCTGCCCCTGCTGTTGCCGCTGATCCTGGTCGCCAGCGCCGGGGCGGACCGTCTGCGGCGCGGCGCCGCCAACGCGTTCGACTGGTTCGGCCTGATGACTTTCAGCTTTTTCGCCGGTCTCGTCTGGCTCGGCGCGAGCGCCCTCGCCCTCGAGTGGCCGCCGAAAATCGCCCGCAACTTCGACCGGCTC
>JAGXSN010000150.1 GCA_018333815.1 Sulfuritalea sp.
CTCGCGCCGCACCTGTCCGAGGAGACCTTCGACTATCACTACGCCAAGCACCACCAAGCCTACGTCACCAACCTGAACAACCTGATCAAGGGCACCGAATACGAAGCCCTCGACCTCGAAGCCATCGTCAGGAAGGCCCCCGCCGGCGGCATCTACAACAACGCCGCGCAGGTCTGGAACCACAGCTTCTTCTGGAACTGCATGAAGCCCAATGGCGGAGGCGCGCCTGCAGGCGCTTTGGCGGCGGCGATCGACAAGAAGTGGGGCTCGTTCGACGAGTTCAAGAAGGCCTTCCAGACCTCCGCCGTCGGCAACTTCGGCTCGGGCTGGACCTGGCTGGTCAAGAAGGCCGACGGCTCGGTCGACATCGTCAACATGGGCGCCGCCGGCACCCCGCTGACCACCGGCCCGAATGGTGATCGGGCCCTGCTGTGCGTCGACGTCTGGGAGCACGCCTACTACATCGACTACCGCAACCTGCGCCCGAAGTTCGTCGAGGTCTTCCTCAATCGCCTCGCCAACTGGGATTTCGCGGCGCAGAATTTCGCCTGACACCCGTCCGGCAGGCTCGCGCAAACGGGCGCCGCGGCGCCCGTTTTTCATGCGCCGACGCCGAGCCAGAAGCCGCTCTGGCGGTCGAGGAAATCCGCATAGCCGAGGTAATGGGAGCCGTCGCAGGAGAAGGTGAGGCTGACCATGCCGTTGAAGATGTTGATCGAGGCCGAGCGCAGGTAGATGTTGCGATCGGCCTGGCGCAGTTCGCGCATGCCGGCGAGGATCGGCCGGATCGCCTCGCGCGGCATGGTCGCGTCGGCGGGCCAGGGCTGGCGCGGATAGATCAGGCAGACATCCGGATCGGCCAGCGCCTCGTCGTCGAGCAGCCGGTAGCGATAGGGATCGTCGCTGAACCAGGCGGTCACCCGGCTGCTGGAAAAGTGGATCACCGCCTGGAACAGGCCGCGGTCGGTGATGAGCTCCTCGAGGATCGACAGCGCCTGTTCGATATGACGATCCATCGGGCTCTCGCTGCGTTCCTGCAGAAACACCGTGCCGCGGATCGACGGGTCGCCGCGAATCTGGCGCCAGCCGCCCGGCTCCTCATGGCGGGCCGCGGCGGTCGGCAGATGGCGCACGTCGAAATCGGCGCCCAGATAACCGAGCACGTTTGCGTCGGCGCGCACCTCGTGCAGCGCGGTGATCGACGGCCGGCCCGACTGGCTGACGTAGGCGTCGGAAAGCAGGAAGCCCCAGGCCGGCATCGGCTCGCGCATGTAGGAGCGGTGGGAGCGGTCGCGGCCGTAGTGGGCGGTCGAAACGCGGTCCGCGCCGACGTTGTCGCAGATCTGCCGGCCGCGCGGATCGAGGCAATACAGGTATTTGACATGGGGAATGGTGGCGAAATGCTCCCGCAGCAGCGCATCGAGTTCCTTCCGGTCGCCCCAAACCCCCGGACAGAGAGCGGCCAGGCGCGCCATGGGTGCATGCAGCTGGCCGGCCAGCTCGTTGCGTCTGCGCAGAATCGATTCTTTCCAGTGCTCATCCACGGTGGGAACCCGCTCAAGCGATTTGCCCGAATCCCGCGATTCTATCGGGGGAGCGATGATCGCCCGCCCCCCCAAACGGAGTAGTCGACGCCGTCCGGCCGACGGCGCGCCGGAATCAGAACGTGACGGAGGTGCCGCCGACCATGAGGGTGAGGATCGTCGCGAGACCGCGCGGCTGGATGGCGGGATGACGCTGCTTCACCACGCCGACTTCGTCGGGAAGGCTGCACACCTGGTCGCAGGCGGCGCAGATGTAGATGTTGCCGCCCAGTTCCAGGAAGGTTTCGATCAGCTCGGCCAGCGGGGGGAAACCCTTGGTCACGATCTCGTCGCTGGCGCCCTCGTAGGCCCAGTAGGCGCCGTCGCCGATCAGGAAGACGATCGCCTTCAGGTCCATGGCGAGGGCCGCGCAGGCGGCGGAAAAGGCCAGCGTGGCGCGCTTGCCGCCATCGGCGTGATCGGCGGTCAGCATCACCACGTAGTTTTTCTTGTTCTTTTCGGTTTCCTGCCGCTCGGCCTCGGCCTTGGCCAACAGACGGATCTGCGCGTCGATGTCGAACCAGTGGGTGACTTCCATTTCGGCTTCATACTCCGGAGGCATGGGATTTTCCTTGGGTGACGGGGCAAGCGCGCAGCTTACTGCAGCGCAGCATCCAAGACAACGGGGAGCCGCGGCGGCTGCGTCAGGCTACCGTTTTTCCAGCACCCGCGCCAGGGTCGCGACCGTGCGATCGATCGCATACAGCTTGTCCAGCCCGAACAGACCGATGCGGAAGCTGCGGAAGTCTGCGGGCTCGTCGCATTGCAGCGGCACGCCGGCGGCGGTCTGCAGCCCCTGGGCGATGAATTTCTTGCCGGACTGGAGCTCGGGATCGTCCGTGTAGCAGACCACCACGCCCGGGGCCTCGAAGCCGGGCGCGGCGACACTGCGGAAGCCGCGCTGGGCCAGCAGGGCGCGCACTTTCGCACCGAGCTCGGTCTGCGCGCCGCGCAACCGTTCGAAGCCATAGGCCTCGGCCTCGCTCATCGCCTTGCGCAGGGCGACCAGGGCGTCGGTCGGCGGCGTCGCGTGGTAGGCATGGCCGCCTTTTTCGTAGGCCTGCATGATCTGCAGCCATTTCTTGAGGTCGGCGGCGAAACTCGTGCTCGTCGTGGCGTCGATGCGCTTGAGCGCTTCGGCGCCGAGGCAGACCAGCGCACCGCAGGGCGGACCGCTCCAACCCTTCTGCGGCGCGGTGACGAGGATGTCGATGCCGAGGCCGGCCATGTCGACCCACAGCGCACCGGAGGCCACGCAATCGAGCACGAACAGTCCGCCATGGGCATGCACGGCGTCGGCCGCGGCGCGCAGGTAGCCGTCCGGCAGCAGCATGCCGGAGGAGGTTTCGACATGCGGGGCGAAGACGAAGTCGGGCTGTTCCGCCCCGATCGTCGCCACGACCTCGTCGATCGGAGCGGGCGCGAAGGGAGACTGCGCGGCCTCGGCGGTCCGGCGCGCCTTCAGCACCGTGGTGGCGGACGGGATCGCTCCCATGTCGAAGATCTGACTCCAGCGATAGCTGAACCAGCCGTTGCGGATCACGAGGCAGCGCTTGCCGGTGGCGAACTGGCGCGCCACGGCCTCCATGCCGAAGGTGCCGCTGCCCGGCACGACGATCGCCGCCTCGGCGCGATAGACCGACTTGAGAATGCGCGAGATGTCGCGCATCACGCCCTGAAACGCGGCAGACATGTGGTTCAGTGCGCGATCGGTGTAGACGACCGAATATTCGAGCAATCCGTCGGGATCGACGTCGGGCAGCAGGCCGGGCATTTTCGCCTCCTCGCGTTGTTGTCGGGCGGTCAGCTTAGCAAAGTCGGCGCTGACGGGACGGCGCCCGCCCCGCCGCTTCAGAACGCGCGCGGCGCCCTTTCGATGCCGCCGATGCGCTCGCCGCGCCTGATGCCGCGTCGGGCGAACCAGCCGGCGTTCATCTCGAGCGCATAACGCGCCGGCTGCGCGGCGCAATGGTTGTCTTCCGTCCGCGGCTGCATCTCCTCGATGTTGAGGATGCGGCCTTGCGCGTCGAGAAAGGCCACGGAGAGCGGCAGGTGGGTGTTTTTCATCCACATGCAATGGCGCGCGGCGCGCTCGAAAACGAACAGCATGCCGCGCTGCTCGGGCAGCGCGCGGCGCTGCATCAGTCCCTGCCGGCGCGCGGCTTCGCTTGCCGCCACTTCGGCCTCGATGCGATGAATGCCGGCCGTCAGTTCCAGGAGCGGCGGCGACTGGGCTGCCGCGGCGCCGGCCAGTACCAGCAGGGCCAGCGCGGCAGCCCCGCGACGCGGGATCACGGCGCGCACGCCGCCGGGTAACGGTTGCAAAAGCGCAGCGACTCGGAATAGGGAAAGAAATCGCGGACTGCGCCGTTGCGGATCTCCTGCTGCGCCTGCCGCCAGAAACCGGCGTCGAGCAGATCGGCGTGATGCTTGAGGAAGGGTGCGCGAATCTGCGGCGTGCCGAGCAGGAAGGAGGCAAACTCCTCGGGGAAGATGTCGTTGCGGCCGACCGAATACCAGGGTTCGCCCGACAGCTCCGCCTCCTCGTTGGGCGGCGGCGGAATGCGGCGGAAGTTGCAGTCGGTCATGTATTCGATCTCGTCATAATCGTAGAACACGACGCGGCCATAGCGCGTGACGCCGAAATTCTTCCACAGCAGATCGCCGGGAAAGATGTTGGCGATCGCCAGCTCGCGGATCGCATTGCCGTATTCGATCACCGCCTGTTCGACGAGATCGGCCCGCCCGGCCCGGACGGCGCGCTCGAGATAGAGGTTGAGCGGCTCCATGCGCCGTTCGATGTAGAGGTGGCGGACGATCAGGTCCGCGCCATCCTCCTCGAGCAGCGAGGGAATCTCGCGCTGCAGCTCGTCGATCAGTTCCGGTGCGAAGCGGTTCTTGGGCAGGGCGACCTGCGAGAACTCCAGGGTATCGGCCATGCGGCCGACACGGTCGACTTGCTTGACCAGCTGGTACTTGCGCCGCACCGTGGCATGATCCACCTCCTTGGTCGAACCGAAGCGGTCCTTGATCGCCTTGAACACGTAGGGATAGGACGGCAGGGTGAACACCAGCATCACCAGGCCGCGGATGCCGGGGGCGACGACGAACTGGTCGGCGGAGTGATGCAGGTGCGACATCAGGCCGCGATAGAACGAGGTCTTGCCCTGCTTGCCCAGCCCGAGCATCGAATAGATCTCCGCGCGCGGCTTGCTCGGCATCAGGCTGCGCAGGAACTGGACGGTATTGGCCGGCACCGGCATGTCGACCATGAAGTAGGCGCGCGACAGCGAGAACAGGCGACCGATGTTGATCGTGTCGAGCAGGATCGTGTCGAGATGCAGGCGACCCTCGCCATCGTGCAGCACCGGCACGGTGAAGGGATACTCGCTCGCGCCGTTCACCACCTTGCCGATGACGTAGGCGGCCTTGTTGCGGTAGAAGGCGGAGGACAGCACCTGGATCTGGAAATTGTCCTCGCGCGCAGGCGGATCGGGGAAGCATTCGAGCACCGCGCGGCGCAGGCATTCGACGTCGCGCTCCAGGTCGGCGAACGCGCGCCGCCAGGCGAAGTCGCGGAAGATCTGGCGCAGGGCGTCGCGCCAGTTCGACTCGCGCAGGTAGTAGCAGCGATAGGCGGGCGGATCGGACTCGATGTACTCCGTGGAAATCGCCGGCCGCACGAAGATGAAATCGTTGTGGAAGTAGGTGCGGTGCAGGATGCGGCAGATCACCGAATTGAAGAAGGTCTCGGCCAGTTCCGGCTGGTCGTGGTTGGTCAGCAGGCCGATGTAGTAGAGCTTGGCCTGGCGCCAGACCGCATCTGCCAGCGTCTCGGCCCTGATCTCGGAATGCAGGCGCGCGACGGTCTCGGCGACACGGTCGTCATAGAAATGGATCCGTTCCCGCACCGCCTGCTGGACGGCCTGCCAGTCGCCCTGCTCGAAACGCTCCTTGGCCGCCGCCGAGCTGGCGCGGAACAGGCGGTAGTGCTTGTTGAAACCCGCCAGCAGCGTCTGGGCGATCGGCAGGGCCTGCGCCGCGGCGACCGGTTCGGCATCGGCCACCAGATTCACTGACAGGTTCATGTTTATATTGATTAATTTGACAACTGAGCGGGTCGATTGTAGCACTGGCGTCTAGCCGTCCGGCGGGCATTGATGGATAATGCCGAGGTCAAACACTGGTCCAACCAACAACAACCGTCCGTGGAGAAGTCATGACCCAGTCGCATCTCAAGGTTCCCGCAGGGCAGAAAATCGTTCCCGGCCAGCCCACGCCGGACCATCCCATCATTCCCTTCATCGAAGGCGACGGCATCGGCATCGATATCACCCCGGTGATGCAGGCCGTGGTCGACGCCGCGGTCGCCAGGGCCTACGGCGGCCGGCGGAAGATCGCGTGGATGGAAGTGTATGCCGGCGAAAAATCCACGCGCATCTACGGCCAGGACGTCTGGATGCCGGAAGAGACGCTCAACGCCTGCAAGGAGTTTTCGGTCTCGATCAAGGGGCCGATGACCACGCCGGTGGGCGGCGGCATCCGTTCGCTCAACGTCGCGCTGCGCCAGGAACTCGACCTCTACCAGTGCGTCCGTCCGGTGCGCTACTTCAAGGGCGTGCCCTCGCCGCTCAAGGATCCGACCAAGACCGACATGGTGATCTTCCGCGAGAACACCGAGGACATCTATGCCGGCATCGAATGGGCCGCGGAATCGGACGGCGCGAAAAAGATCATCAAGTTCCTCCAGGACGAGATGGGCGTCAAGAAGATTCGCTTCCCGAACACCTCGGGCATCGGCATCAAGCCCGTCTCCCGCGAGGGCACCACGCGTCTGGTGCGCGCCGCGTTCAAGTATGCCATCGAGAACGACCGCAAGAGCATCACCTTCGTGCACAAGGGGAACATCCAGAAATACACCGAAGGTGCGTTCCGCGACTGGGGCTATGAAGTCGCGCGCAATGAATTCGGCGCGCAGCCGATCGACGGCGGCCCGTGGTGCAGTTTGAAGAATCCCCGCACCGGCCGCGAGATCGTGGTCAAGGATTCGATCGCCGACGCCTTCCTGCAGCAGATCCTGCTGCGTCCCGCGGAGTACGACGTGATCGCCACGCTCAACCTGAACGGCGACTACATCTCCGATGCGCTGGCGGCGCAGGTGGGCGGCATCGGCATCGCGCCGGGCGCCAACATTTCCGACCAGTATGCGGTGTTCGAGGCCACCCATGGCACGGCGCCGAAATACGCCGGCAAGGACTACGTCAACCCGGGATCGCTGATCCTGTCCGCCGAGATGATGCTGCGTCACATGGGCTGGAAGGAAGCCGCCGATCTGATCATCAAGTCGATGGAAGCCGCCATCGCCGACAAGATCGTCACTTACGACTTCGCCCGCCTGATGGAAGGCGCCACCGAAGTGAAGTGCTCGGCCTTCGGCCAGGCGATGATCGAACGCATGTAGCTCCGGCAACCGCCAACAAAAAACCCGGCATTGCCGGGTTTTTTGTTTCAGCGCCTCAAAAGTCGGCGCCGGCAAGACGGCACTAATAAGTGATCAGGCCTTCTGGATATTCGACGCCTGCTTGCCCTTGGGGCCCTGGACGACGTCGAAACTGACCTTTTCGCCCTCTTTCAGGGTCTTGAAGCCTTGCATGTTGATGGCGGAAAAGTGCGCGAACAGATCTTCACTGCCATCATCCGGGGTAATGAAGCCAAAACCCTTGGAGTCGTTGAACCACTTGACGGTACCCGTTGCCATAAAACCTCTTTCATAAAACGTGACATATATCCGGCCCCCTTGGACGACCGGCGACATGTTTGTGTTGCAAGATCTCGACAGCGGGAGGGTCAAGGCGGCGAATCAGAGGGCTGATGCGAACTGCGCGGACACTCGCCCGGTCACCCGGGCAGACACTGAAGTGGAGCTTGAACCAAACACGGCCGCCTTTTACGCAGTTTTTCCTCTCCCGTCAAGTGGTTTCGATGCTGCATGACAGCAAGATCGACGCGGTTTTTTGCGCGGCCGGGCACGTGCTAAAACGCCGGTTTCCTCCCGCTGTTCCCCTGATGGAGCCGCGGTTGTGCCCCGATCGAATCGCATTAGAATCAGTCCATGCCCACCCGCAGACAGACCGACCCCCCCGGCGCGGGCGCCGCTCTCGCGCCGGAACGAAAGAAAATCAAGCCGCCGCCCCTTTACCGGGTGGTGTTGCTCAATGACGACTTCACGCCGATGGATTTCGTCGTTGTCGTGCTGGAGAAGATTTTCCTCATGAACCGCGAACAGGCCACCGTGGTGATGTTCAAGGTGCACCAGCAGGGTCGCGGCGTCTGCGGCGTCTTCCCGCGCGACCTGGCCGCCACCAAGGTCGAGCAGGTCGGCATCTTCGCCAAATTGCACGGCCATCCGCTCGCCTGCGTGATGGAAGAAAACTGAAAGGAAGGGTCGGCATGATCGCCCAGGAACTCGAAGTCAGCCTGCACATGGCCTTCGTCGAGGCGCGCCAGAAGCGCCACGAGTTCATCACGGTCGAGCACCTGCTGCTCGCGCTGCTCGACAACCCGTCGGCCGCCGACGTGCTGCGCGCCTGCGCCGTCAACGTGGAGGAGTTGCGCCGCGAAATTTCCGCCTTCATCGGCCAGCACACGCCGGCCGTGCCCGGCGACGGCGACATCGACACACAGCCGACGCTCGGCTTCCAGCGCGTCATCCAGCGCGCCATCCTGCATGTCCAGTCCTCCGGCAAAAAGGAAGTCAACGGCGCCAACGTGCTGGTCGCGATTTTCGGCGAGAAGGATTCGCATGCCGTGTATTTCCTGCAGAAGCAGAACATCTCGCGCCTCGACGTGGTCAATTACATCGCGCACGGCATCAGCAAGCAGCCCCAGCCGGCCGGCAAAGCCGAAGAGTCGGCGGAGCAGGAAGCCGAGGGCCAGCGCCAGTCCGGCGCGCTGGAGAGCTTCACCCAGAACCTCAACCAACTGGCGCTGACCGGCAAGATCGACCCGCTCATCGGCCGCGAGAAGGAGCTCGAGCGCGTGATCCAGACGCTCTGCCGCCGGCGCAAGAACAACCCGCTGCTGGTCGGCGAGGCCGGCGTCGGCAAGACGGCCATCGCCGAAGGGCTGGCGCGGCGCGTCGTCGAAGGGCGCGTGCCGGAGATTCTCGCCAACGCCACCGTTTACGGGCTCGACATGGGCGCGCTGCTGGCCGGCACCAAGTATCGCGGCGACTTCGAGCAGCGCCTCAAGGCGGTGCTCAAGCAGCTCATCGACAACCCGCACGCGATCCTGTTCATCGACGAGATTCACACCCTGATCGGCGCCGGCGCCGCCTCCGGCGGCACCCTCGACGCTTCCAACCTGCTCAAGCCCGCGCTCTCCTCCGGCACGGTGAAGTGCATCGGCGCGACGACCTACAACGAATTCCGCGGCGTGTTCGAGAAGGATCACGCCCTGTCGCGCCGCTTCCAGAAGATCGACGTCAACGAGCCCTCCGTCGACGAGACCATCTCGATCCTGCGCGGGCTCAAGACCCGCTTCGAGGAACACCACGGCATCAAGTATTCGGCCGCGGCGATCACCCATGCCGCCGAACTGTCGGCCAAATACATCACCGACCGCCACCTGCCGGACAAGGCCATCGACGTGATCGACGAGGCGGGCGCGGCGCAGCGCATCCTGCCCAGGTCGAAACAGAAGAAGCTGATCGGCCGGCAGGAGATCGAGGAGATCGTCGCCAAAATCGCGCGCATCCCGCCGCAGCACGTATCCACCGACGACCGCGCCGCGCTGAGGAACCTCGACCGCGACCTCAAGAGCGTGGTGTTCGGCCAGGACCCCGCCATCGACGCCCTGGCCCGGGCGATCAAGATGTCGCGCTCCGGCCTCGGCAATCCGCAGAAGCCGATCGGCGCCTTCCTGTTCTCCGGCCCGACCGGCGTCGGCAAGACCGAAGTGGCGCGCCAGCTCGCCTACTGCATGGGCATCGAGCTGATCCGCTTCGACATGTCCGAATACATGGAACGCCACGCGGTCAGCCGCCTGATCGGCGCGCCCCCCGGCTATGTCGGCTTCGACCAGGGCGGGCTGCTCACCGAGGCCATCAGCAAGAAGCCGCACGCCGTTCTTCTGCTCGACGAGATCGAGAAGGCCCACCCGGACATCTTCAACATCCTCTTGCAGGTGATGGACCACGGCACGCTGACCGACAACAACGGCCGCAAGGCGGACTTCCGCAACGTCGTCATCATCATGACCACCAACGCCGGCGCCGAGGCGCTGCACAAGACCGCCATCGGCTTCACGACGCGCAAGGGCCAGGGCGACGAGATGGCCGAAATCAAGCGTCTGTTCGCGCCGGAATTCCGCAACCGGCTGGACGCCGTCATCTCGTTCAAGGCGCTCGACGTGGGAATCATCCTGCGGGTGGTCGACAAGTTCCTCATGCAGCTCGAAGCCCAGCTGCACGAAAAAAAGGTCGAGGCGATCTTCACCGACCATCTGCGCGCCTGGCTCGCCGAGCAGGGCTTCGATCCGCTGATGGGCGCGCGGCCGATGGCGCGCCTGATCCAGGACACCATCCGCGCCGCGCTGGCCGACGAACTGCTGTTCGGCCAACTGGTACACGGCGGCCGCGTGACCATCGACATCGACGCCGAGGACAAGGTGCGCCTGGTCTTCGAAGCGTCGTCTTCCGCCACCTCTTCGCCCTCTGCCGCGCCGGCCTGAACATGACGCTGGCCACCGCAGACCTGTGTGACGCCCACGCGGGCAAGGTAGCCGGTGTGCGCGTAGCCGCGCCGATTTTCCGTTCCTATGGGGGCAGGAGCGCATTCCACGGCCCGATCGCCACGCTCAAGCTGTTCGAAGACAACGGCCTGGTGCGCCAGGCGCTCGACGCGCCCGGCGCCGGCCGCATCCTGGTGGTGGACGGCGGCGGCAGCCTGCGCCGCGCGCTGCTGGGCGACCGGCTTGCCGCACTGGCCGTAAAGAACGGCTGGGCCGGTCTCGTCATCTGGGGAGCGATCCGCGATGCCAGGGCGATCGGCGCCATGGACCTGGGCGTCTTCGCCCTGGCCGCCATCCCCTTGAAAACCGTCAAAAGGAACCTTGGCGAATGCGATGTCGCCGTCTCGTTCGCCGGCATCGACTTCACGCCTGGGGAATGGCTCTACGCCGACGAAGACGGCCTGATTGTCGCCCCCGTCCCCCTGCACCCCTGACCTTCCGCGGGCGGACGGCCGTCCCGCCCGCGCCGACTTCTGCCCAATTTATGTCATATGTCTTATATAAGACACTTGTTGCTTTGCAAAAAGGTCGCTATAGTCCGCTCCATCGAAACGCCCCCCTGCATTCCGTTTAGAGAGGACTCCAAAATGACCGATCGCCAAGCTCAAATCGCCGCCCTCGAAAAAGACTGGGCCACCAACCCCCGCTGGAAGAACGTCAAGCGCGGTTATTCCGCCGCCGATGTCGTTCGTCTGCGCGGCTCCGTGCCGATCGAATACACGCTCGCCAAGCGCGGCGCCGAAAAGCTCTGGCGCCTGGTGAATGGCGAGGCGAAAAAAGGCTATGTGAACGCCTTCGGCGCGATCACCGCCGGCCAGGCCATGCAGCAGGCGAAGGCCGGCCTCGAGGCCGTCTATCTGTCCGGC
>JAGXSN010000151.1 GCA_018333815.1 Sulfuritalea sp.
CGGTGCGGCCGCCGACGCCGATCCCCAGGAAACCCGCGAATGGCTCGACGCGCTGGAAGCGGTGATCGAGCAGGCCGGTCCCGAGCGCGCGCATTTCCTCGTCGAGCGGCTCATCGAGCTGGGCCATCGCGCCGGCATCAACATCCCGTATGCCGCCAATACCGATTATGTCAACACCATCCCGGTCGACCGCCAGCCGCTGGCGCCGGGCGATTACGCCATCGAGAACCGCATCCGTTCCTACGTGCGCTGGAATGCCATGGCGATGGTGCTGCGCGCCAACCAGGGCAACTCGAACCTCGGCGGCCACATCGCCAGCTTCGCCTCGGCGGCGACGCTCTACGACGTCGGCTTCCAGCATTTCTGGCATGCCCCGTCGGCCAGCCACGGCGGCGATCTCGTCCTGGTGCAGGGCCACTCGGCGCCGGGCCTCTACGCGCGCGCCTTCCTGCTCGGGCGGCTGACCGAGGAACAACTCGACAACTTCCGCCAGGAGGTCGATGGCCGCGGCCTGCCGTCCTATCCCCACCCGTGGCTGATGCCGGAGTTCTGGCAGTTCCCCACCGTGTCGATGGGCCTCGGGCCCCTGCAGGCGATCTACCAGGCGCGCTTCATGAAGTATGTCCACGACCGCGGCCTGGCGCACACGACCGGCCGCAAGGTGTGGGCCTTCATGGGCGACGGCGAGATGGACGAGCCGGAATCGATGGGCGCGATCGGCATGGCCGGCCGCGAGAAGCTCGACAATCTGATCTTCGTCGTCAACTGCAACCTGCAGCGCCTCGACGGCCCGGTGCGCGGCAACGGCAAGATCATCCAGGAGCTCGAGGCCGAGTTCCGCGGCGCCGGCTGGAACGTCATCAAGGTGATCTGGGGCAGTTACTGGGATGCGCTGCTGGCCCAGGACAGGAAGGGCCTGCTCAAGCAGCGCATGATGGAGTGCGTCGACGGCGACTACCAGACCTTCAAGTCGAAGGACGGCGCCTACGTGCGCGAGCACTTCTTCAACACGCCGGAACTCAAGGCCATGGTGGCCAACTGGACCGACGACGATGTCTGGCGCCTCAACCGCGGCGGCCACGATCCGCACAAGGTCTATGCCGCCTACGCCGCCGCCGTGGCGCACGCCGGCCAGCCCACCGTGATCCTCGCCAAGACCATCAAGGGCTACGGCATGGGCGAGTCGGGCGAGGCGCAGAACATCACCCACCAGCAGAAGAAGATGGGCACCACCTCGCTCAAGTCTTTCCGCGACCGCTTCCGGCTGCCGCTCACCGACGCGGAGGTCGAGAAGCTGCCCTATCTGAAATTCCGGGAAGGCTCGCCCGAGCTCGATTACATGCGCGGTCACCGCCTCGCCCTCGGCGGCTACCTGCCCAAACGCCGGACCCGCGTCGAACCGATCCCGATTCCCGAGCTGTCCGCCTTCGACGCCCTGCTCAAGGCCGGCGGCGCAGGGCGCGAGATTTCGACCACGATGGCCTTCGTACGCATCCTCAACATCCTCATCAAGGACAAGCAGATCGGCCGCCGCGTGGTGCCGATCGTGCCCGACGAGTCGCGCACCTTCGGCATGGAAGGCCTGTTCCGCCAGATCGGCATCTGGAACCAGGAGGGCCAGAAATACGTGCCGCAGGATGCCGACCAGCTGATGTTCTATAAGGAATCGAAGGACGGCCAGATCCTGCAGGAGGGCATCAACGAGGCCGGCGCGATGGCCGACTGGATCGCCGCCGCGACCAGCTACTCGACGCACGGCGTGCAGATGATCCCCGTCTACATCTTCTACTCGATGTTCGGCTTCCAGCGCACCATGGACCTGTGCTGGGCGGCGGGCGACTCGCGCGCGCGCGGCTTCCTGGTCGGCGGCACCGCCGGGCGCACCACGCTGAACGGCGAGGGCCTGCAGCACGAGGACGGCCATTCGCACATCCTCGCCGCGACCATCCCGAACTGCGTCTCCTACGACCCGACCTTCGGCTACGAACTGGCGGTGATCGTGCAGGACGGCCTGCGCCGCATGGTAACGGAACAGGAGGACGTGTTCTATTACCTGACGGTGATGAACGAGAACTACGAGCACCCGGCCATGCCGGAAGGGGTGGAACAGGACATTCTCAAGGGCATGTACCTGTTCAGGAAGGGCGCCAACAGCAACGGCCCGCGCGTGCAGCTGCTCGGCTCGGGCACGATCTTCCGCGAGGCGATCGCCGCCGCCGATTTGCTCAAGGACGACTGGGGCGTGGCGGCCGACCTCTGGTCCTGCCCGAGCTTCACCGAGCTGGCGCGCGACGGGCACGACTGCGCGCGCCATCACCTGCTGCATCCGGAAAAACCGAGGCCGATTTGCCAGGTGGGCAAACTGCTCGCCGACACGCGCGGGCCGGTCATCGCCGCCACCGACTACCTGCGTCTTTACGCCGAGCAGATCCGGCCTTTCGTCGCCGCGGGCGGCCGGCGTTACACCGTACTCGGCACCGACGGCTTCGGCCGTTCGGACACGCGCGAGCAGCTGCGCCGCTTCTTCGAGGTGGATCGCCACTGGATCGTCCTCGCGGCCCTGGCGGCGCTGGCCGACGACGGCGTCATCGAGGCGAAGCAGGTCGCCGAGGCCATCGCGAAATACGGCCTCGATCCCGCCAAACCCAACCCGGTGAAGGTGTGATCATGATCGAAGTCAAAGTACCCGACATCGGCGGTTTCAACGATGTGCCGGTCATCGAGATCCATGTCAAGCCCGGCGACGCGGTCAAGGCCGAGGATGCGCTGATCACGCTGGAATCCGACAAGGCGACGATGGATGTACCGAGTCCGGCCGCCGGCACGGTCAGGGCAGTGAAAGTCGCGCTGGGCGACAAGGTCGGCGAAGGCAGTCTGATTCTTCTGTTGGAGGCGAGTGCGGCCGTCAAGGCGCCTGCCCCCGCGCCCCAGGCGGAACCCGTGCCGCAAGCTGCTCCGGGCGCCGTCTCGCCAGCGCCGACTATTGCGGAGCCGCCGCGCGTTGCCGCCGCCGTGTCGACGTCCGCGGGCGCCGTCCCGCCAACGCCGACTATTTCGATGCTGCCGCCGGCCGTCCATATTCCCTCGCCCGCCGAGATCGTCGCCGAGCTCGACGGCATCAAGCCGCATGCCTCGCCCTCGGTGCGCCGCTTCGCGCGCGAGCTGGGCGTCGACGTGGCGCGGGTCAAGGGCAGCGGGCCGAAGGGCCGCATCACCCAGCAGGACGTGCAGGCCTTCGTGAAAAACGCGCTGTCCGGCGCCGTCCCGCCAATGCCGGCTTCCGGCGGCGCCGGCCTCAACCTGCTGCCCTGGCCGCAGGTCGATTTCACCAAGTTCGGCCCGGTCGAGGTCAAGCCGCTGTCGCGCGTCAAGAAGATCAGCGGCCCGAACCTCGCGCGCAACTGGGTGATGATTCCGGCCGTCACCTATCACGAAGATGCGGACATCACCGAGCTCGAAGCGCTGCGCGTGCAGTTGAACAAGGAGAACGAAAAGAGCGGCGTGAAGCTGACCCTGCTCGCCTTCATCATCAAGGCCGTGGTTGCGGCGCTCAAGAAGCATCCCGACCTCAACAGCTCCCTCGATGGCGAGAGTCAGATCTTCAAGAACTACTGGCACATCGGCTTCGCCGCCGACACGCCCAACGGCCTGATGGTGCCGGTGCTCAAGGATGCCGACAAAAAAGGCGTGATCGAGATCGCGCAGGAAACCTCTGAGCTGGCGAAGAAGGCGCGCGAAGGCAAGCTCGGTCCGGCCGACATGCAGGGCGCGACCTTCACGATCTCCAGCGTCGGCGGCATCGGAGGAACTTCATTCTCGCCCATCGTCAATGCGCCGGAAGTGGCGATTCTCGGCGTCAGCAAGGCCGGCTGGAAGCCGCAATGGGATGGGGACGGCAAGGCTTTCGTGCCGCGCCTGATCGTGCCGCTGTCGCTCTCCGCCGACCACCGCGTGATCGACGGCGCGCTGGCGACGCGCTTCAACGCCCATCTCGCGCAACTGCTCGGCGACTTCCGGAGGGTGATGTTATGAGCGCCGGCATCGAATGTGAAATGCTGGTGTTGGGCGCCGGCCCCGGCGGCTACTCGGCCGCCTTCCGCAGCGCCGACCTCGGCATGAAGACGGTGCTGGTCGAGCGCTACGCGACGCTCGGCGGCGTCTGCCTCAACGTCGGCTGCATTCCGTCGAAGGCGCTGCTGCACGTCGCCGCCGTCATCGAGGAGGCGCTGCATGCATCGGTCGCCGGCGTGACGTTCGCGCCGCCGCAGGTCGATCTCGACAAGCTGCGCGCGCACAAGGAAAAAGTCGTCGGCAGGCTGACGAGCGGGCTGGCCGGCATGGCCAAGGCCCGCAAGGTCGAGGTGGTGCAAGGCGTGGGCCAATTCGTCGATGCCCACCACATGGCCGTTGGCGACCAGACCATCCGCTTCGCACAGTGCATCATCGCCGCCGGTTCGCAGGCGGTGCATCTGCCCTTCCTGCCGGATGATCGACGCATCGTCGACTCGACCGGCGCGCTCGAACTGCGCTTCAAGCCAGAGAAAATGTTGGTCATCGGCGGCGGCATCATCGGCCTCGAGATGGCGACGGTGTATGCCACGCTCGGTGCCCAGGTGGATGTCGTCGAGATGCTCGACGGCCTGATGCAGGGGCCGGACCGCGACGCGGTCAAGGTCTGGGAAAAGCAGAACGCCCGGCGCTTCGACCGGATCATGCTGAAGACGAAGACCGCCGCCGTCGAAGCGAAGCCGGAGGGCCTCTGGGTTTCGTTTGAGGGCGAGGCAGCGCCCAGGGAGCCGCAGCGTTACGACCTGATCCTGCAAGCCGCCGGCCGCAGCCCGAACGGCCACAAGATCGGGGCCGACCAGGCAGGCGTGCAGGTGAACGAGCGCGGCTTCATCCCGGTCGACCGCCAGATGCGCACCAACGTGCCGCACATCTTCGCCATCGGCGACATCGTCGGCCAGCCCATGCT
>JAGXSN010000152.1 GCA_018333815.1 Sulfuritalea sp.
CCTCGAGCAGCACGTTGGCCCAGCCTTCGCGGCTGGAGGCGAGCACGAGGCAGTCGACGGCGCTATAGAGGGTGCGCAGCCGGGCCTGCGGGATGGCGCCGAGAAAATGCACGCGCGCGGCGACGCCGAGCCTGTCGGCCAAGGTGCGCAGGCGGTCTTCCTCTTCGCCGCCGCCGGCGAGGTAAAGCTCGGCAGCGGGCATCTGCGCCAGCGCTTCGATGACCAGATGATGGCCCTTGCGCTCGATGAGATGGCCGACCGAGGCGAGGGCGAATTTGTCGTTCATGCCGAAGGCGGCGCGCGCCTGCGGCTTGTCTTCGGGCCGGAAGAGTTCCAGGTCGACCCCGTTGCGCAGCACGGCGATTTTTTCCGCCGTCCCGCCAAGACCGACTATGGCGTCCTTGAGCGCGGCGCAGACGGTGATCATCGCCGCGCAGTCTGCGGCGGCTTGCCGGATCATGCGGCGCGGTTTCTCGTATTGCGGAATCAGGTTGATGTCGGTGCCGCGCGCGGTGATGACCACGGGCTTGTTCAGCACCTTGCCGATGAGGGTGGCGGCGACGCCGTCGGGATAAAAGTAGTGGGCATCGATCAGGTCGAAGTCGTAGCCTGCGGCGATCAGCTTCCGGGCAGCCCCGAGGCCGGCGCGGGCGAGGCTGGCGGGGGCGCCGTTCATGCCGATTTTGGGCAGCAGCAGATAGCGCGGATGTTCGACGCGGATGCCGTTGCGTTCTTCATGGCGCGGCACGGCGGCATGCCTGGCGTATTCGCCGAACATCCCGTGACGGAACGGGAACCAGGGCACGGGGGCGACGACCCGGGTTTCGACTTCCCCGCCGGCGAGCAGGTGGCGCAGGCGCGTCTCGACGAAGATGCCGTGCCCCGGCCGCACGCTGCTGGGGTAAAGGGTGGAGAAGAGCAGCGTGCGGATCATGCGACGCATCCGGTTAGGATCATGCCGCGCTGCCCTCGGCCTGTTTGACGAACACCAGCCAGAATCCCTGCCAGGCGAGCCGGTCTTCGCCCGTGTTGGCGAAGGCCGCGTCGAGTTGGGGCCGGAGGGTACGGACGTGTTCCGCCTCGAAGCGGCCGGTCGGCTCGAACCTGCGGCACTCGACCTCGATCTGGCGGACGATCTGCTCGTAGCGGTCGGCGCGCCAGCGGTTGGGCACGCCCTTGTGCGAATGCATGAGTTGCCACAGCCAGCTGGGCGGCGACAAAAAATCCAAAGGGTTTGATACATGCAGGCCATGGCTGCGCAGGTCTACCTGATGCACCGCAAGCGCACCCGGTTTCATTGCCCGCACCATGTCGCCGAAGGTGGCCTCGAGGTCATTCACGTGCTCCAGCACGGCGCGCGAGAGAACGATATCGATCTCACCCTGCAAGCCAGATAAGCCGTTCGGGCGGACCAGATACTCGATGTACTCGGAATTGAAGCCTTCTTCCGGCGCCCGTGGGTTCTTGAAGCATTGATCGAAACGCTGTCGCTCGGATTCGCCGAGCATGTTCGCCAACCGATGAATGACGTCGAGATTCTTGCTGGAAATGCTGACAAGCGGGAAGCGGTCGACGCAATAAACCTTGCGCGCGCCATAAGCCACCAGCAGCAAGGCAACGCCGGGGATGTCTCCCGGCCCGTATTCCAGCACCGCCTTGTCTTGCAGAAAACTGGCCCGTTCGTCTTGCGGGATGACTAACGTGTCCAGGTAGTCGATCACGCACTGACGGAAGTATTGGGCGATGTCGGCCGCGGTTTCCGTCGTGCTGTCGCCGCGGCCGGTCTGCCCGGTAAGCTTGACGTAAAGCCCGGGGGCAAACCGCGCGATCTGGTTGCTGACGATCGCCTTCAGAATCATGGGGAGGCTGTAGGTCATGATGGTCGGGTGGCGCAGCCCGACTGCACACGCCATAGATGATCGCGTATTGCCTCGTTGGGAATGATGACTTGCGGATTCATGACTGTTCATCGGGATGTTCAACACATGACAACCTACCGTACTTCATGCCGTCTCGCCAGCGCCGACTTTTGCGGTCTGACCCCGGATTTACGGGACAAACACCTCATACCGATGTCGATGCCTCCGGGTAAAGCTCCGGCAGCAGGAATTGCAGCGCATCAAGCGGGAAAGCGGTTTGTACCGGTGCGGTATGCCCCTTACTGGTCACCAACCCGGTTTCGATCAGCCGGGACAACAGGGAGCGCGCGGTACGCTCGCCCAGCCCCGTCATCTGCTGGAATTCTCCACGCGGCGTTGGCCCGGCAAGGAAGAGATGAAATAGCGGCAGCGCGGCTTCGGCGCGGATGCCCTTGTCGAATTGCGAACGGAAGGTGACGAGGGCGATGATGCGGGCCTTCATTTCATCCAGATTGAGCATGCGGCGCATGAAGCTGACCTGGTCCTCGGCCACCGCGATAAACCAGTCGCACCACTCGCCCAGCAATTTTTCGCTCAGGTTGCCGCGGCCATCGAGATCACCTTGCCGGTGGTTGTCCGCCGCATCCAGCATCAGGTAATACTTGTCACGGTTCCGCGCCAGGCCGCGGCTCATTGACCAGAGCCCGGAATTCAGCGACCAGAGCGCACAGTGCGTCTGCAAGCGCACGGCACGGCCATTCCCGTCCAGAAACGGGTGAACCCATGCCGTTCGGTGGTGGGCCGATGAGACGCGAATCAAGGTATCGTCAAGCGCGCCTGGCGCGCCATAGACATCGTCCAGGCGCCTGAGGAATGCCGGCACGGCAGACCACAACGGCGGCTCATGGCGACCGACGGCCACTTGTTCCTGTCGCCATGCGCCTGGCTCGATGAGCCGGCCTTCATCGGTAGTGCGGTCTGCCGGAGAAAGTCGGTGATACAGGGCGGCATGCGCCTGCCGGAGAAATTCCGACGTCAGCGCGAGGCTCCCGGCAGCTACACGCTGCTCCAGTTCCCGCTCCGCCTCGATGTGCGCCAACGCCAGGCGCTGAAGCTTTGCCACCTCCGGTTTGTCAGAAAAGTCCTGGCGCAGGGCGCGCTCGATATTCAACGGGTGCGTGCTCTGCCCCTCGATCCGGTTCGAGTAGTAGGAATTCATCTCTCGCACCAGCTCGCGAAGGGTGGCGATCGTCGCCGGATGGGCGCTACCCGAAAGCCCGACCGATCGCTCAACCACCCCACGAGTGCGAGCGCGAAACTCCTCCAGCCGCCGCTGGGGCAGCAATGGCTCGAATTGATGAGGATCGGTGTAATGCTCCATCTCAAGAAATTTCCGGTTAATATGCCGGACTATGAAACAACATAACAGCATGAACAATATAGTAATTATTCACGACTTGCAACTGTATCAAATAATTTATTTGCCGGTATTCATGCCGATTCTCAGCAAGGCTTCCAGGGTCATCAATCGCCGCCATTGCTCCGCACGCGGGCCGCTCGTCAGGCTGTTCTTGTCGAGCAGATTGCGCAGTGCCTGCTCGTCGAACGGGCCGGATTGCAGGATGAGGGGCGCTTGCCGCCATTCCGCGATGCCGGTTTCGCGCATCAGTGCCGTGTCGTCGGGCCGCGTTGTCGGTGCGGCCGGTTTTATGGCCACGCCCAGTTTGGCGGCCACCTTGTTGATGACCTTGCCGCCGTAGTGGCTCAGCAGGGGTGAGAAGCGCCAGAGGTTGAACGGTGAGGCCGGCGTCGGCGGGTAGCCGTGTTCGAGCGGGATGCGCGCCAGCGGCGGGGCAAAGCGCTGAAACAGGCGGCGCGCGAGCAGGCTGCGAAAGCGCGCGTCGGCCTTGGCGGCCAGGATGGGGTCGAGCACCTGGGCGAAGCCGATCGGCGGAATCGCCGGCCAGAGCTGGTTGGTGCTGCTGGCGATGCGCCCCTGCCAGCGCTGCATGCGCAGGCTGTAATAGACGCAATCCATCTGCGTGGTGTTGGGATAGCCGGCGATGGGCACGATGGCGCGGCCGGCCACCGCGGTCATGTGCGCCGCCAGGTCGAGCCGGGCTGCGGGGGCGAAGATGCTTTGGTCGTAGCCGATGGCGGCGAAACGCTTCTTCGCCACCCGGCCCACGTCGAGCGGCTGGCGGCTGGCCAGTTTGGGCCAGAGCAGTTCCCACCAGTAGCCGCGCGCGAGTTCGCCGAAGGAGCCGTTGAGGCTCATGCCGTGCCCGGCGGCGAGGCGGCGGTGGATGTGCAGGATGCGCGCGAAGTCGAAGGCGTCGTATTCGCCGTCGGTCATGCGCACGGCGGCGTCGAATTCCTCGGCGGTGGGCAGCGGCGGCGCGCCGATGTTCTGGTGCTGCAGATCGAGTTCGGCGGCGATGCGCGCGGCGACCGTGACATCCGGATGGTCGGCGCTGCCCGAGACGGTGGTATGGAAGGGCCGCTGCGCGTCGAGCAGGCCGGTGAGCAGCAGGCGCGAATCGTAGCCGCCGGTGAGGTCGGAGATGAGGGGCTCACCCGTATCGGACAAGGCCTTGAGTACGGCGACGAGGCCGTGGTGGGTTTGCTCGGCGGCGGCTTCGAGGTTCAGGCGCTCGGGCTCGACGGCGGTGAAATCCCAGTAGCGCCGTGGTTGCACGCCGGCGGGGTCGAGGGTCAGGACCGTGGCCGGGCCGATCTTGCGGATGCCCTGCCACAGGCTGCGGTCTTCGTAGAGGATGCCGGTGGCGATGAATTCATGCACGCCGACGGGGTCGAGCGTGCTTGGCGCGCATTGCGCGAGCACTGCAGAGGATGTGCAGACGGCCACGCCGTCTTCCAGCCGGCGCCAATAGATGTGCAGGCTGCCGCAGCGGTCGGTGATGACGTGCACTTGCCGCTGGCGCTGGTCGACGATGATGAGGACGAAGAAGCCTTGCAGCTGCCGCGCCAGCCCTTCGGCCCCGTGGGCGAGGTATTGTTCGACAAGCCAGGCCGCATCGCGCCCCGGCGCGGCCGGCAGGGGCAGCCAGGTGCCGAAATCGGCGATCCAGACCTGGCCGTCGGCCGAGCGGGCGATGCGCTTGCCGGCCGCGGCGGCGGCCGGGGCGACCGCCAGG
>JAGXSN010000153.1 GCA_018333815.1 Sulfuritalea sp.
CAAGAAGGCGGACCCCCCCCCCGCCGCCTGAACGGCGCGCACCGGAAGCGTCAAGGAATTTGCCGGTCGGGTTCGAGTGAGGCCGGAAGAGTCGGCGCCGGCGGGACGGCAACCCCAATGAGCTTGCCCGCGGAAGGCGGGGATGGGCCGTGCGGTCAGGCGCGCCATCAGCCGCTGTTGCGCAGGCCGGCGGCGATGCCGTTGATGGTCAGGTGGATGCCCCGCTGCACGCGCGGATCCTCGCTCCACGGCGGTCCGGAGCGGTAGCGCCGCAGCAGCTCGACCTGGAGGTGGTTGAGCGGGTCGAGGTAGGGGGTGCGGTTGCGCAGCGAGCGCTTGAGCAGGGGATTGCTTTCCAGCAGGCTGCGCTGACCGGTGATCGCCATCAGCGCGGCGACCGTGGCCTCGAGCTCCGCCCGGATGCGCGGGAAGATCGCCGCGCGCAGCGCCTCGTCCTGCACCAGATCGGCGTAGCGTTCGGCGAGGGTGATGTCGGTCTTGGCCAGCAGCATGTCCATGTTGGAAAGCATGGCGCGAAAGAAGCCCCACTCGCGAACCATGCGCTGCAACAGCGGCAGCCCCTTGCCGCCGCGTTTTTCCTGGTAGCGCCGGTAGGCGCTGCCGAAACCGTACCAGCCGGGCAGCATCAGGCGGCACTGCGACCAGGAGAAGACCCAGGGAATCGCGCGCAGGTCCTGGATCGCCGTGCTCTGCCGGCGCGCGGCCGGGCGGCTGCCGATGTTGAGCTTGGAGATTTCCCCGATGACGGTGGATTCCCAGAAATAGCGTTCGAACCCCGGCGTTTCGTACACCAGGGCGCGATAGGCGCGGAACGCGGCGTCGGCCAGTTCGGCCATCGCGGCGAGGCAGTCGGGCTGCGGATCCTCATAAGCCTGCGGCAGCAGCGTGGCCTCGATCGTCGCGGCGACCAGGACTTCCAGATTGCGCTGGCCGAGCTCGGGGTTGGCGTATTTGGAGGCGATCACCTCGCCCTGTTCGGTGATGCGGATCGCGCCCTGCACGGCGCCGGGCGGCTGGGCCAGGATGGCCTCGTAACTCGGGCCGCCGCCGCGCCCCACCGTGCCGCCGCGGCCGTGGAACAGGCGCAGGCGCAGGCCATGCTTGCGGAACACGTCCACCAGCATGATTTCGGCGCGGTAGAGCGCCCAGTTCGACATCAGGAAGCCGCCGTCCTTGTTGCTGTCCGAATAACCCAGCATGACTTCCTGCAGCCCGCCGCGCGCATCGACCAGGCGCCGGTAGGCCGGCAGCGCAAACAGCTGATCCATCACCGCGCCGCAGCGCTCGAGGTCGCCGATGGTTTCGAACAGCGGGACGATATTGACGTCGAGTTCGCCCTCGCGCGGCCGCAGCAGGCCGACTTCCTTGAGCAGCAGCGCGACTTCGAGGATGTCGGAAACGCCCTCGCTCTTCGAGATGACGACGTTCTGGATGGCGGCCTTGCCGTAGAGCCGGTGCATGTCGCGCGCGGCGTGGAAGATCGCCAGTTCGGCCGCGGTTTCCTCCGTATAGCTCCAGTAGGGCGAGGCAAGCAGGCGCGGCGTGGCGAGCTCGGCGAGCAGCAGGGCGATGCGGCCGGCTTCGCTGCGCTGCTCGTATTCGGTGCCGGGACGGGCGGTTTCGAACAGCTCGTGCACCGTGCGGGCATGGACGTCGGAGCTCTGGCGCAGATCGATGGGCGCCAGATGGAAACCGAACAGCGCGACGGCGCGCCGCAGCCGGCGCAGCCGGCCGCGCGCTATCAGCGCGGCGCCGTTGGCGCGCAGCGAGGCGTCGAGGATGTCGAGGTCGGCGGCGAACGCGGCGCAGTCGGCGTAGGACGGGGCGGCGGCGATCGGGTGGCGCAACGCCTCCATGTGGTCGAGTTCCTGCGCGCTGGCGGCGAGGCGGGCGTAAATGCCGGCGAGGGCGCGGCGATAGGGTTCGTCGTCGCGGTGCGGATTGCGGTCGGGCGATGCCGTGGCGAGCGCACGCAGCGCCGGCGAGATTCCCACCAGCAGATCGGAGGAGGACAGTTCGCTGCCGAGCCGGTGCACCTGCTCGAGATAATGGGCGAACGCCTTGCGGCTTTGCGCGTTGAGCGCGCTGCGCAGGATGTCGGCGGTGACGAAGGGGTTGCCGTCGCGGTCGCCGCCGATCCACGAGCCGGGGCGCAGGAAGGCCGGCAGCGATGCGCCGAGGCTGTCCTCGATGCGGTTGTGCAGGCGCGGCAGCTCGCGCAGGAAGGTGGTGTCGTAGGTGGACAGCGCGTTGTTGACCTCGTCCATTACCGAGAGCTTGGTTTCGCGCAGCATGCGCGTCTGCCAGAGGATCAGCACGGCGCGCTCGAGCGACTCCTCGGTGGCGGCGGCCTCGGCGGGCGTCAGCGGCGCGCGGTCGCGCAGGTCGAGCAGGCGGGCGATCTGCCAGGAACGGTCGAGGATGCTCTTCCTTTGCACCTCGGTCGGGTGGGCGGTGAGCACCGGCGCGATGTCGGCGCGGGCGAAGAAGTCCGCCAGCGCGGCCGGGCCGACGCCCTGCGCGGCGGCGCGCTCCGCCGCGCGGGCATAGCTGCCGGGACGCGGCTTCGATCCGGCCAGCGCATGGGCGCGGCCGCGCCGGACGCGGTGCTGGTCCTCGGCGATGTTGGCCAGGTGCGAGAAGTAGCTGAAGGCGCGCACCACGAGATTGGTCTGTTCGCGCGTCAGGCGGTTGAGCAGTTCTTCGAGTTCGGCGCGCGCCTGGACGTTCTCGTTGCGCCGGAATTCGATCGACAGCAGGCGGATGCGCTCGATCAGGTCGAAGACCGCGGCGCCCTCCTGGTCGCGGATCACGTCGCCGAGGATGCGGCCGAGCAGTCGAATGTCGGCGAACAGCGGCGCGTCCTTGTCGGTCGCGGCCGGTGCGGAGGCCGGATCGAGGGCCGATGTCGCGCGAATGCTAGAATTTTCCCCGAGCGAAGGTTCGGCCGCGGCTGAATCGTTCATGGTTTTTCTCATCCATCGGAAATCAAGTGAGCGCCACCCCTGAACGCATCGTTATCGCCACGCGCGAATCGCGCCTCGCCCTCTGGCAGGCGGAACATGTGCGCGGCATTTTGCGCGGATTATATCCGTCCTGCCGCGTCGAACTCCTCGGCATGACCACGCGCGGCGACCAGATTCTCGACCGGCCGCTCGCCCAGGTCGGCGGCAAGGGGCTGTTCGTCAAGGAGCTCGAAACCGCGCTGCTCGACGGCAGCGCCGACATCGCCGTGCATTCGATGAAGGACGTGCCGATGACGCTGGCGCCCGAGTTCGCCCTGGTCGCCATCGGCCCGCGCGAGCTGCCCTACGACGCCTTCGTCTCCAACAGGTTCGCCCATATCGGGGAACTGCCGCCCGGCGCGGCGGTCGGCACCTCCAGCCTGCGCCGCGCGGCGCAGCTGCGCGCCCTCCACCCGGATCTGGCCGTCTCCTCGCTGCGCGGCAATCTCGACACGCGCCTGCGCAAGCTCGACGCCGGGCAGTACGACGCGATCATCCTCGCCGCCGCGGGCCTCACCCGCCTCGGCCTCGGCGAGCGC
>JAGXSN010000154.1 GCA_018333815.1 Sulfuritalea sp.
GGCGCGCGCGGTGGAGGCGGGTCGGCTCGGTCAGCCCCAGCTCGGGCAGGGGCGGCAGTTCGACGACGTCGGCGAGCAGGTCGTTGTCATAGGCGGCGGGAGGCAGCACGGCGGCGATCAGGCGGCGCTTGGCCTCCTGGGCGGTGGCCTGCAGCACCGGCTGGGTGAGGTCATGCACCAGGGCCATCAGGGCCGTGAACGCGAGCGTGAACACCAGCAGGATCGCCGCCGTGCGCAGCGAGACGCGCAGGGCGCTCATGCGTCGGGCTTTCTCTTGTGGCCAAACACCTTCGGCTGCGTGTACCTGTCGATCAGCGGGGCGAGCAGGTTCATCAGCAGGATGGCGAAGGCCATGCCATCCGGGTAGCCGCCGAAATTGCGGATGACCCAGGTCAGCGCCGCCGCGCCGGCGGCGAAGAGGATCTTGCCGAGCGGGGTGGTGCAGCCGGAGACCGGATCGGTGGCGATGAAGAAGGCGCCGAGCATCGCGCCGCCGGTGAACAGGTGGAACTCGGCGCCGGCGAAACGCTGCGGGTCGATGATGCCGAAAATCGCGGCGATCGCGGCGAGCGTGACCAGATAGGCCAGCGGCGCGTGCCAGGTGATGACGCGCTGCTGCCAGAGCCACAGCCCGCCGACCAGGTAGCCGGCGGCGATCCACTCCCAGCCGTAGCCGCCGACGTTGCCGAAGGTGGCGTGCGCGCCGAGGATGCCGGCCACCGTGGCGTGCGCCTCGGGGTTGCGCAGGATGGTGCGCAGCGCGTCGAGCGGCGTGGCCATCACCAGCGCGTCGATCTGCCGGTCGCCGGAGAAGATCGCCTGCAGCATCGGCAGCAGGGCGTCCTGCCCGACGTGCGGCCATTGCGACATCAGCTGCGGGTAGGCGACGATCATCGCGCAGTAGGCGACCATTGCCGGGTTGAACGGGTTCTGGCCGAGTCCGCCGTAGAGGTGCTTGGCAATGACGATGGCGACCAGCACGCCCAGCACGGTGAGCCACCAGGGCGCGATCGGCGGAAAGGTCAGGGCCACCAGCCAGGCGGTGACCAGCGCGCTGCCGTCGGTGAGATGCAGCAGCACCGGCTTGCCGCGCAGGCGCAGGATGGCGGCCTCGGCCGCCAGCGCGGCGCTCGAGGCCAGCGCGATCTGCACCAGGATGGCGGCGCCGAAGAACCAGACGTAGGCGGCGATGCCCGGCAGCAGGGCGATCAGCACCTTGAACATGACCAGGCGCACGCTGACGGTTTGCAGGATGTGGGGCGAACCGCGCATCAGGCGTTCTCCTCGCGGGGGGCGGCGGCTTCGGCCTGGCTGCGCGCCTGGGCCGCGGCGATCTTGGCGCTGTTCTCGTCGGCCAGTCTGGCCTGGGTTTCGGCGGCCCTGGCGGCCAGGCGCGCGGCCTTCTCGGCCTGGTCGCGCTCCTCGCGGAACTGGCGGAACTCGTAGCGTTCGCGCGCCGTGTCGGCCGCCGCCTTCTCGCGTTCGCGCGCGCGGATTTCCGCCTTGGCGAAGCGGTAGTAATCGACCAGCGGAATGCGCGACGGGCAGACATAGGCGCAGCAGCCGCATTCGATGCAGTCGAACAGGTGGTATTCCTGCGCCTTGCCGAAATTCTTCGACTTCGCGTACCAGTAGAGTTCGTGGGGCTGGAGGATCATCGGGCAGGCGCGCGTGCAGGCGCCGCAGCGGATGCAGGGCAGCTCGGGCGGCGGCGGCGGGAACAGCTGCGGGCTCATCGCCAGCAGGCAGTTGGTTGCCTTGACCACGGGCACCGCGGTGTCGGCGAGCGCGAAGCCCATCATCGGCCCGCCCATGACGATGCGGTCGGTGTCGCTCCGCGGCGCGCCCAGCGCCAGCAGCGCGTTCATCGGCGTGCCGATCAGCACCTCGAAATTGCCGGGGCGCGCGTAATTGCCGGCCAGCGTGACGATGCGGGCAATCAGGGGCTCGCCGTGCAGCACCGCGCGCGCGACGGCATGCGCAGTCCCCACGTTGAAGCACTGGATGCCGAACTCGGGGCCGAGCTTGCCGTAGGGAATCTCGATGCCGGTCAGCACCCGGATCAGCTGCTTCTCGCCGCCGGCCGGGTACAGGGTCGGCACGCCAATGACTTGAAAATGCGCCTGCATGTCGCCGGTTTCGCAATAGCCCTCGCCGCCGATGACGGCGCGCAGCGCGGCGGCGGCTTCCGGCTTGTTGTCCTCGACGCCGACGAGGATGCGCTTGGCGCCCATCAGGCGGCCGAGGATCGCCGCGCCGCAGACGATGTCGGCGGTGCGCTCGCGCATCAGGCGGTCGTCGCAGGTGATCCAGGGTTCGCACTCGGCGCCGTTGATGATCAGGGTGTCGATCGCCGCGGGGGCGCGGGTCTTGACATGGCTGGGAAAGACGGCGCCGCCGAGGCCGACGATGCCGGCATCGCGGATGCGCGCGCGCACGATCTCGGGATCGGTGTTGAATGGATCGAGCGGCGCGCGCTCGATCCAGGTCTCGGCGCCATCGGGTTCGATCACGGCACAGGGCGCGGCGAGGCCGGAGGGGTGCGGCAGCATGCGCGACTCGATGGCGATCACGGCGCCGGAAGTCGGCGCATGCACGCTGGAGCCGAAGGCGCCTTCGGCGGCGCCGATCAGCTGGCCCTTGCGCACCCGTTCGCCGGTACTGGCCTGGATGACTGCCGCGCCCGTGGCGCTCTGGCGGAAGGGTACGACCAGAAGTTCGGGCAGCGGGGCCGGCACGATCGCCGCGCCGGCCGATTCCTGCTTGTGCGCGGCGGGCTTGACGCCGCCGGGAAAGCGGAACAGTTCAAGCATGGGGCGCTGCCTGGATCGGAATCACGGGATATTTCCATTTCCAGGTGTCGATGGTTTCGGGCAGGGGCTCCATGGCGATGCAATTGACCGGGCAGGGCGGCAGGCACAGTTCGCAGCCGGTGCATTGCGCGGCGATCACGGTGTGCATCTGCTTGGCGGCGCCGACGATGGCATCGACCGGACAGGCCTGGATGCACAGGGTGCAGCCGATGCACAGGTTCTCGTCGATGAGGGCGACGCTCCGGGGCTTCTCGATGCCGTGCTCGGCGGAAAGCGGCTTGAATTCTCGGCCGAGCAGGTCGGCGAGCTTGTGGATGCCGTCCTCGCCGCCGGGCGGGCAGCAGTTGATGTCGGCTTCGCCCTTGGCGATGGCTGTCGCGTAGGGCTTGCAGCCGGGAAAGCCGCACTGGCCGCACTGCGTCTGCGGCAGGATGGCGTCGATCTTCTCCACCAGCGGGTCGCCTTCGACCCTGAAGCGCACCGCGGCGTAGCCGAGGGCGGCGCCGAGCACGATCGCGCCGAGGGCCATGACCAGGATCGCTTCGAACATGCCGGCTCAGCCGTATCTGTCGAGCCCGGCGAAGCCCATGAAGGCGAGGCTCATGATGCCGGCGGTGATCATGGCGATGGCCGTGCCGCGGAAATGCACCGGCACGTCGGCGCCTTCGAGGCGTTCGCGGATGCCGGCGAACATCGCCAGCGCCAGGGTGAAGCCGAGCGCCGAGCCGAAGCCGAACAGCAGCGACTCGACCAG
>JAGXSN010000155.1 GCA_018333815.1 Sulfuritalea sp.
GGCCGGTCGGAAAGAGTAACCGCGCCGAGAAAAAATCCTGCGACCACCAAGCGGTAAACGGAAAAGTATCCGAGCGGTCGCCACAGCGACGGCGCCTGCGGGGCGTTTGTTGCGGCGTGCGTGCCGGCCACGGCTCAGAGAGGACCGAGCCGGCGGTGCTCATCGCAGCAGTAATGCCGCCCTTCGTGCTCGATCGATTCGCTTTCGGGGACGCGCAGCCGGCAGTGGGCGCAGACCACGACGTTTTCCGCAATCCTTTCCCTGGTCTCGGCGCCGGACCGATCGCCCCGGCTCTTGCGTTGGCGGACAAGAAACCAGACGATCAGGGCCAGGATCAGAATCAACAGGAGATATTTCACTTTTTCTCCGTCATGCGGTTGCGGTGCCCCTATTTTGCCCCATGGCGCCGGATCGACGCACGCACCGCGACGGAAGAGGTCGTCACGCCGGCCTCGCGCCCCGGAACAGGCGCAAGATGAGCTTGCGCGCTTCCTCCAGCACCAGCACGCTGGAGGCCACGGCAGCGGCGAGCCCCCAGTCGGCCAGGCTGAGGTCGGTGGTATCGAAGATTACCTGCGCCGGCGTCCAGTGCACCACCAGCGCCTGCAGGACGACCACCCCCAGCAGCGACAACCACAGCCAGCGGTTGCCGAACAGCTGGCGGTTGAACGCCGTGCCGTGCTCGTTGCGGGCGTTGAACAGGTTGAAGAACTGGAACAGCACGAAGGTGGTGAAGGCCAGGGTCAGGGCGTAAGCCTCCCCCTTGGGCTGCGCGTAATAAAACAGGGCCAGGGTACCCACCGCCATGCAGGCGCCGTAGAAGAACAGCTGCGTCACGCGCCTGAAGTTGAGGATGTGCGCATCGGGTCGCCGGGGCGGGTCTTCCATCACCCCCGTGCGGGGCGGTTCCACCCCAAGACTCAGGGCGGGCGGGCCGTCCATGATGATGTTGACCCACAGGATCTGCACCGCGGTGAACGGCGTGGCCAGCCCCAGCAGGCTGGCGCCCAGCACGGTCTGCATGGCGCCGATGTTGGTCGAGACCTGGAAGCGGACGAATTTGACGATGTTGTCGTAGATCGCGCGCCCCTGCTCGACCGCGCGCACGATGGTGGCGAAGTTGTCGTCGGTGAGCACCATGGTGGCCGCCTCCTTGGTCACCTCGGTGCCGGTGATGCCCATGGCCACGCCGATGTCGGCGTGCTTCAGCGCCGGGGCATCGTTGACGCCGTCGCCGGTCATTGCCGCGACATGCCCGTCGGCCTTGAGCGCCTGCACGATGCGAACCTTGTGCTCTGGCGCGACGCGCGCGAACACCGCGATGTCGTCGATGCGCAGCGCCAGCGCCGCGGGGCTCAGCTCGTTGAGCTCGCGGCCCTCGATTACCTCGCCGTGCAGCCCCAGCTCGTGGGCAATGGCCGCCGCGGTGATGCGGTGGTCGCCGGTGATCATCTTGACCTGGATGCCGGCACGCTTGCATAGCGCGATGGCCTCGCGCGCCTCGGGGCGCGGCGGGTCGATGATGCCCATCAGTCCGATGAAAGTCAGCCCCTCGGCGTGGCCCATGAGGTCTCCGGCGGGGTCGAAGTCGTGCGCCGGGATGGTCTTGGCGGCCACCGCCAGCACCCGCATGGCCCGCGCCGCCAGACGTTCGTTCTCGCCCCCCCAGAAGGCCGTGTCGAGATCGCCCGCGCCGGCATCGGTCAATTCGCGCGTGGCGCGGGTGAGCAGCACGTCCGGCGCGCCCTTGACGAAAAGCCGCACCATGTCGCCGTCGTGGTGGAAGGTGGCCTGGAACTTGTGCGCCGAATCGAACGGAATCTCGGCAATGCGCGGGTTGTGCTCGGCCAGTCGTTCGGCATCCACGCCGCCCTTGGCCGCCAGCGCCAGCAGGGCGCCCTCGGTCGGATCGCCGATCAGCCGCCCGGCGCGAATGCGGCTTTCGTTGGCAAGCGCGGCCGGGTGCAGCAAAGGAAGCAGGTCGGGCAAACCGCCTTCATCGTCGGGCCTGATTTCACCGTTGGCCGTATAGCCCTCGCCGCTCACCGAGAAGCGCCGACGCCGGAACACCACGCCGCGCACGCTCATCTGGTTCATGGTCAGGGTGCCGGTCTTGTCGGAACAGATCACCGTGGTGCAACCCAGAGTCTCCACCGCCGCCATGCGCTTGACGATGGCGCGGTGCTGGGCCATGGCGAACATGCCCAGGGCCAGCGTGACGGTGAGCACCGCCGGCAGGCCATCGGGGGTCGCGGCCACCGCCAGCGCCAGGGAGGTGAGCAACATCTGCGCCCATGGATCGCCGCGCAGCATGCCCAGGGCGAAGATCACCGTCACCACCACCGCGGCGATCAGCACCAGGCTGCGCGCCATGCGGTCGATCTGCTTCTGCAGGGGCGTCTCGCTGGTCTCGGCCTGGGCGAGCATGGTGGCCAGGCGGCCCATCTCCGTGGCCATGCCGGTGCCGGTGACCAGCAGCTCGGCGCGGCCGCGGGTGACCCCGGTGTTCATGTAGGCCAGGTTGATGCGGTCGCCCAGCGGCGCGCCCTCGGCCACCCGGGCGGCGGCGTCCTTGCCGACGACGTGCGATTCGCCGGTCAGCGCCGCTTCGTCGATCTCCAGGTTGTGCGCCGCCAGCAGGCGCCCGTCGGCCGGTACGCGGTCGCCCGCCTCCAGCAGCACCACGTCGCCCGGCACGAGGTGCGCCGCGAGGACCTCCTCGACCCGCCCGGCGCGGCGCACGCGCGCCATGGGCGCCAGCATCTTCTTCAGGGCGGCAAGGGTCTTTTCGGCGCGGTATTCCTGCCAGAAGCCGAGCACGGCGTTGAACACCACCACCACCAAGATCACCACCACGCTCTTGACGTCTCCGATCAGCGCAGCGATGCCGGCGGCCACCAGCAGGATGATGATCAGCATGCTCCTGAACTGGTCGAGCAGGCCGCGCCAGATGGGACGCGGCGGCGCCTCGGCAAGGCGGTTTTCGCCGCAGCGCGACAGTCGATCGCGCGCCTCCTCGGCCGTGAGGCCGCGGGCGGGGTCGGTGGACTGTCGGGCGCAGGCTGCGGCCGCATCCTGGGCGTGCCAATGGATGACGGGAGTCGCAGCTTTGGTCGGGATCATTGAAGGGTCACACTCGGTTCGTTGCAGCATGCGCCACCGGCACGCGATTGAAAACAGGCGCTAGCGCGCGGGGGCCGCCGCCCCGCCCGCGGCAGCCAGGGGTTCTTCCCGCAAGGTCACCGACACCCGTTCGCCCTCCTTGATATGCAACTCGAAACGCGATGTCGGCGCCAGGTACTCGCGCCGCTCCTCGCGGGCGTCGGCGTAGAGGAGCCGGGGGGTCCAGCCCTTTTCCAGGAAGCGGGCGGCGTAATGGTCGGCCACCGCCCGGAAGGAAGCCTCGCCTTCGTATGTCACGCTGCGCGCCGCACCCTCGACCGAGTAACGCGTGCGCACCAGCCCTGCGAAGCGGGGAACGCCGCCAATATCCTCGCCGGCCACGTCCTGCAGAGCAGGCGCCTGGCCCGGCAGCAACCTTTCCGCCGCCTGGCCGGCGCCCGGCACGACCTCCTCGATCCTCTGCTGGACCACCGGAGCCTGCTCCTTCACCCTCTCCCAGGCCCCGGGCACTTGTCCGCCGAGCCAGCCGAGCAGGGAGATCGCGGCCCAGATCGCCAGGAGCAGCAAGAGCAGGGAGAGCAGCGCGCTTGCGATCAGCGCGATTTTCAGCTTGCGCGAGTGGCGCAACGCCTCCAAACCGAGAAACAGCCATTGCTTGTTCATGCCGGGATTTCCTTATCTTGGTTGCGAATTCTGCGGATCAGCGCGTTCAGGACGCATGGGCATACTGGAACAGCAGCCCGACGGCGACGACGGCGACCACCGCCCAGCCGATCCGGTCGACGTAGCTGTGCAGCAGCGCCTCCATGCGCGCGCCGCCCCATTTCATCAGCCAGGCGACGAGATAGAAGCGCGCGGCGCGGCCGATGAAGGAAGCCAGGGCGAAGGGCAGCAAGGGCATGGCCAGGGCGCCGGCGGCGATGGTGAACATCTTGTAGGGGATGGGGGAGAAGCCGGCGACGAACACGGCCCAGAATCCCCACTCCCCGAACCAGGCGACCGCGAGCTGGTAGCTGTCCCAGTAACTCGATTCGCGCAGCCAGGGGGAAAGCGCGTCGAAAGCGAAATAGCCGATCGCATAACCGAACAGTCCGCCAGCCACCGAGGTCAGGGTCGTGAGCAGGGCGAACCACCAGGCCCGGCGGGGGTTGGCGAGGCACATGGGCGCGAGCATCACGTCCGGCGGGATCGGGAAAAACGACGATTCGGTGAAGCTCACCACGCCGAGATACCAGGGGGCTTTCGGATGGCGCGACCAGGCCATGGTGCGCCGGTACAGGGGGGAAAAAATTCGCATCCGCTCAGGCCCCGCGCACCAGGGACAGGATCTGTCCGGCATCGAGGGTGCCCGCCTTCTGCTGGATCTGGGGCAGATACCGGGTTTGCATCTCCCTGGCCGGGGCGAGCAGGTTCTGGAAGGTCTCGCGCAGCAAGGCCGTGTTCATCACCCGCCCGCCGGCGTAGTAGCGCTTCGCCAACTGGCCCAGGGCGTAGGTGGTGGCGAACGAGAAGGCCATGCCGGTGGCGGCGCTGCCCGCCTTGCCGAAAGTCTTGCCCGCGGCCTTGCCCAGCAGTCCGCCGAGAAGCTTGCGGCCGAACTGTTCGAGATACTGGGAGGTCAGGCCCACCCCGGCGGCGGCGATGAACTCCTTGATGTGACCCTGATCCAGCGTCACCCCGTGGGCCTTGCCGATGCCATACACCATCTTGATCTGCAGCGGGATGATGGCCATCGAGGCCCAGGACTGGGGCAGCAGCTCCAGCGCGCCGTTGAGCAGGGCGTAGTTGAGGATGGATTTGTCCAGCTCGGCATCCGTCACGTTGGGCTGGGCCGCGACCACCGGCCCCTGCGTCGCCGCGGCCGACAGGGCGACCACCGCGTCGGCCGCGCGCTCGAAAGTCTCGGCCTGGCCGGCATCGACCTCGAGCAGGGTTTTCAGCTCGGCGAGAAAACGCCGCTCGGCATCGCTCTGGCTGCCATCGGCGTCGCAGACGCACACCGCCATTTCGTAGGCGAGCTGACGCTCGCCGGCATCGGTAAGGGTGCGAATGGCGGATTCCAGGTTCACCCGCTTGAGCAGCACATCCTGGTAGAGCCGTTTCAGGTCTGGCGCGCCGGCCTCGGTCGCCAGCGCATCGGCGATGCGGCGGATTTCGTCGCGCTCGCGGTCGTGCTTGGCGCCATCGGCGAAGGCGGCGAAGAGCGCGACGGCGAGAATGGCGCGTTGGGAATCGGGGTTCATGGCGGTCAGCCTTTCGCGGTCTGCAGTACATCGACAAGTTTCAACCCGGTCAGCGCGCGAATGCCGCGCGCCAGGTAGTAGAGCACCAGCATCATCATCGCGGTCGCCGGCAGCGCGATCATGGGATAACTCAGCAGGGTGAGCCTGCCGAGCTCCTCGTTGAACGCCGCGCTTCCCGCCGGACTGACCACGATCCAGGTGGCGAGGAAATAATTCATGGCCGCGGAAAAGAAGAAGGTGCCCCCCAGCATCCAGGTGGCGCGCAGCAGGCGGGTTTCGAAAAGGCTTGCCGTACCGCGGGCGGCGAGTTGTTCGTGCACCCTGTCGACATCGATGATGGTCGGGTTGTAGAGCAGCACGCGGATCAGCGGGTAGCGCGTGCGGGTGGACAGGATGATGGCCAGCCCGATCAGGCCGGGCACGGCGGCTTCCTTGACGGCCAGCCATTGCGCGTCGAGTTCCAGCAGGCCGATGCCGCCGGTGAGAAGCACGCTGACCAGGCCGATGGCGGCGAACAGGTTGACCTTGCGCCGCCGCAGCAGGTCGCGCGCGCCCCAGCCGAGCGGGAACGCCAGGGCCAGCATCAGGGCGGGCACGGCGCCGAGCTGGTCCGGTCCGCTCAGCTTCATCAGGATCACGGCGGGGATAACGACCGCGATGAGCACCTCGAGAAGCGGGTTTGGTCTGGGTGAATCGTTCATGCGATTGACAAGCGTCGGCACAGGCATCTCCGCTAGTGAAGCCGCGCAGCATATGCCGGAATCGGCCGCGGCAAAAGTCGTATTTTACTGACCCAGGATCAGGTCTGGCGGATGGATCGGGGCGGCATGCCTCACCTGCCGACCGCGGTCGCGGGCACTCCGTCCAGGGCGGGCGGCCCGAGGTCGGCGCTGCGGCGCCGGTAGGTGACAAAGGCGTAAGCGAGGCCGTTCTCCGACTTGCCGCTCTCCCGTTTCACTGCGCGCCACTGCGCGCGATCGAAGGCCGGAAAATGTGCGTCGCCCTCGAAGTCGGCATCGATCTCGGTCAGTTCGAGCCGATCCGACCGCGGCAGCGCGTGGGCATAGAGTTCGGCGCCACCGATCACGAAAAGTGCCGTCTCGCCAGCGCCGACTTTCACGGCTTCCTCGAACGAATGCACCACGGTCGCGCCGGGCGCGACATAGGACGCATCGCGCGTCAGCACGAAGTTGCGGCGGTTCGGCAGCGGCCGGAATTTCGGCGGCAGCGATTCCCAGGTCTTGCGCCCCATCAGGACCGCATGCCCGGTCGTGAGCGCCTTGAAGTGCCGCATGTCCTCGGGCAGGCGCCAGGGCAGCGCGTTGTCCTTGCCGATCACGCCGTTCTTCGCCACGGCGGCGATGATGACGATCACGTTCGCGCCAGACGCTCGTAAAGCGCGCCATAGCGGCGCGCCGGCCCGCTCCAGCGGAAGTCGCCGGCCATGCCGTTGCGCTGCAACTGGCGCCAACTTGCCTTGTCCCGCCAGAGCGCGGCGGCCGAGCCGGCCGTGCCGAGGATGGCCTCCGCCGTGGCGGCCCGGCAGACGAAGCCATTGGCGCTGCCGTCGGCCAGTCCGGCGGGCGTGTAGTTGGTCACCGTGTCGGCCAGGCCGCCGGTGGCGCGCACCAGCGGGGGCGTGCCGTAGGCGAGGCTGTACATCTGGTTCAGGCCGCAGGGCTCGAAACGCGAGGGCATCAGGAAGCAGTCGGCGCCCGCCTCGATGCGATGCGCGAGCGGATCGCTGTAGCCGATGGTCACGGCGACCTGTCCGGGATGGCGTTGCGCCAATTCCCGGAAGGCCGCTTCGAGCGCCCTGGCGCCGCTGCCCAGCACGGCGAGCTGGGCCGGCAGGCCGACGAGCGCGGCACCGATTTCCACGACGAGATCGAGTCCCTTCTGGTGCGTCAGGCGGCTGACCACGCCGAACAGCGGGCAATCGTCGCGTTCGGCCAGCCCCATCTCGCGCTGCAGCGCAATTTTGTTCCGGCGCTTCGCATCGAGATGGTCGCGGTCGTAGCGCATCGCGATATGCGGATCGAGGGCCGGGTTCCACACCGCGTCGTCGATGCCGTTGAGGATGCCGGTCAGCCGGTCTGCGCGCGCGCGCAGCAGGCCCTGCATGCCCATGCCCTCGGCCTCCGTCTGGATCTCGCGCGCATAGGTCGGGCTGACGGTGGTCAGCGCATCGGCATGGCGCAGCCCCGCTTTCAGGAAGGAAATCAGTCCGTAGTACTCGACGCCATCGATATGCCAGTCGGCGCCGGTCAGGGCCAGCTCGTCGAGCCGTTGCGGCGGGAACACGCCCTGGAA
>JAGXSN010000156.1 GCA_018333815.1 Sulfuritalea sp.
CCGGAAGCGGCGCCGCCGCCGGCGGCCGGCGCGGAAAACAGGGAGCCGGTTCCCCTGGCCGACGAGCGCTTCCCGGCGGTCGCGGGCGACAAATGCATTTTGATCATCGAGGACGACCGCAACTTCGCCAAAATCCTTCGGGACGTGGTCAGGGACCGCGGTTTCGACGCCCTGGTGGCCGCGGACGGGGAAAGCGGCATCGCCATGGCGAAGCGCTTTCTGCCGAGCGCCATCGTTCTCGACGTGATGCTGCCGCACATCGACGGCTGGGGCGTGATGCGCAGCCTCAAGGACAACCCCCAGACCCGCCACATTCCGGTCCATTTCATCACCTGCCTGGAGGACCGGCAGAAGGCGATGGCCATGGGCGCCATCGGCTTCACCACCAAGCCCGTCAACATGGAACAGTTGAACGAGGTGTTCCGGTCGATCGAGGGCTCCCTCGCCAAGTCGGTGCGCAAACTGCTGATCGTCGAAGACAACAAGAACGAAGCGAACAGCATGGTCGCCCTGCTCGAGGAAAGCGTCGTCGATATCACCGTGGCGGAAACGGGCAAGCAAGCCATCGAGCTGCTCGCCTCGCAGCCCTTCGATTGCCTGGTCCTCGACCTGGGTCTGTCCGACATGTCCGGTTTCGAGCTTCTCGAATACATCCAGGGCATGGCAGGGGCGCGGCGCATCCCGGTCATCATCCATTCCGGCCGCGACCTGAGCCACGAAGACGAACGCAAGCTGCGGCATTACGCCGAGAGCATCATCATCAAGGGCGCCAAGAGCCCGGAGCGGCTGCTCAACGAAGTCACCCTGTTCCTCCACCTGGTGGAGAGCAACCTCCATCCGAGCAAACAGCGCATGATCCGCACCGCCATCGACAAGGAAGCGATGCTGGAAGGCAAGAAGGTGCTGCTGGTCGACGATGACATGCGCAACATCTTCTCCCTGTCCAGCGTCCTGGCGGAGAAGAACATGGTGGTGATCGAAGCCGAGAACGGCAAGGAGGCGCTCGCCCGGCTCGAAGAACATCAGGATCTCGCCATCATCCTGATGGACATCATGATGCCGGAAATGGACGGCTTCACCGCCATGCGCGAAATTCGCAAGAATCCGCGCCTGCAGAAGATCCCCATCATCGCCATGACCGCCAAGGCGTTGCGCGGCGATCAGGAGAAGTGCATGGCGGCGGGCGCGAGCGATTACATCGCCAAGCCGATCGAGGTGGATAAGCTGCTGTCGCTGATCCGCGTCTGGACCTTCCGGCACGCCTAGAGCGCCGATCATGCAGCGCGGCGAAGTCGAAGACGTGGAAATCCGCCTCCTGCTGGAAGGCCTCCAGCGGATTTACGGCTATGATTTCCGCGACTATGCCGAAGCCTCGATCAGGCGCCGGCTGAGCCATTGGCTGGCCGAGTCCGAGTTCGCCACCTTTTCCCAGGCCCAGTCGCAGTTGTTGCGCGACCGCGGCGCCTTCGAGTCCCTGGTGCGGGGCATCACCGTCAATGTCACCGAAATGTTTCGCGATCCCGCGTTCTTCAAGGCGGTGCGCGAGCAGGCGGTGCCCTTTCTCAAGACCTATCCCTTCGTCAAGATCTGGCATGCCGGCTGCGCCACGGGCGAGGAAGCCTATTCCATGGCGATCCTGCTGAACGAAGAGGGAATGGCGGGGCGCTTCCGCATGTATGCCACAGACATCAACGAGACGGTGCTGCAAAAAGCCGGCGAAGGCGTGCTGCCGATCGCCGAGATGCAGCGCTTTACCCGCAATTACCAGAAAAGCGGCGGCAGCGCCTCCTTCGCCGACTACTACACCGCCCGCTACGATCGCGCCATCCTGTCCGCCGCCCTGAAAAAGGACATCGTCTTCGCCCCGCACAACCTCGCGGTCGATGGCGAGTTCGGGGAAATGAACATGGTACTGTGCCGGAACGTCATGATCTATTTCAAGCCCGCGCTCAAGGAGCGCTGCCTGCAACTTTTCGACAGCAGCCTGTTGCCGGGAGGGTTTCTCTGCCTCGGCCTCAAGGAAACCCTCGAGAAAAGGAAGATCGGGGAGCGCTACGCTGAGCTGGTCCCTCCCTTGCGCATCTACCGAAAGCGTTATGGCTAGAAGCTTCCAGGCCGTGGTGATCGGCGTCTCCACCGGCGGCGTGCAGGCGCTGAAAAAGCTGCTCGGCCCGTTGCCGGCGGATTTCCCCCTCCCCGTCCTGGTCGTGCAGCATATCGGCCCGGACGCAGGGAGCGGTCTCGCGCGGCTGCTCGACGAGTGCTGCGTCCTGCGCGTCAAGGAGGCCGATGAACAGGACGCAATCCTGCCCGGCACGGTTTACCTGGCCCCCCCGAACTACCATTTGCTGGTGGAGCAAGATGGCTGCCTGTCGCTTTCCGCCGACCCGCACGTGAGCTTCGCCCGACCCTCGGTCGATGTCCTGTTCGAGTCGGCGGCAGCGGTCTTCGGCCCGCGGCTGATCGGCATCGTCCTGACCGGAGCCAATTCCGACGGCAGCCGGGGATTGCAGAGCGTCAAGCAACATGGCGGCCTTGCCATCGTTCAGGATCCGGCAGGCGCCGAAGCCCGGCAGATGCCCCAGGCCGCAATGGCAGCGACGAGCGTGGACCATGTCGTTGACCTGGATGGCATGGCGGCCCTGTTGCGGAAACTGGCGCCGGGGCGCACCGCGGCGCCACCCAAGGGAGGAAGGGCTTATGACTGAGAACGTAGCGCTGCTGCTGGTCGACGATCGCCCGGAAAATCTGGTGGCCCTCGAGGCGATCCTGGGCAACGAGGGACTCGACCTGATCAAGGCCGGTTCGGGCAACGATGCGCTGCGCCATACGCTCAAACGGGATTTTGCGCTGGTGCTGCTCGATGTGCAGATGCCCGGCATGGACGGCTTCGAGACGGCCGAACTGATGCGCTCCAATCCCAAGACGCGGCACCTGCCGATCATCTTCGTCACCGCCGGGGTGAAGGATATCCGGCTGCAGTTCAAGGGTTACGAGCTCGGCGCGGTCGACTACCTGATCAAGCCCGTCGATCCCCATATCCTGCAGAGCAAGGTCAAGGTCTTCTGCGAGCTGTATCGTCAGCGTCGCCAGATCGAAGCCAACCAATTGCTGCTGGAGGCGAGAATCCGGGAGAGGGTGTCCCAGCTCAGGGAAAGCGAGGAACGCTTCCACAAGCTGGCCACCCACGTCCCGGTGGGCATCTACCAGATCGATACCCAGGGCAACTGCCTGTTTGTCAATCGCCGCTGGTGCGAAATCGCGGGGCTTTCCGCCGCCGAGGCCGCCGGGCAGGGCTGGATGCGGACGATCCATCCGGACGACCGCGACGCGGTCGCATCCATCTGGCGCGGGGATCTGCCGGCCGGCGGCGAATGGTCGATGGACTACCGCTTCCTCGGGCCCGACGGCAGAATCATCTGGGTCAATGGCAATGCCATCGCCATGCGCGCTGAAACGGGGGAGCTCACCGGCTATCTTGGCAACAACCTCGAGATTACCGCGCGCAAGCGCGGCGAGGAGCGGCAGCGTATGCGCAGCGCGGTTACGGAACGGCTCGCCGAAGATGCCCCTTTGCCGGAGATCCTCCATCTCATCGCCGAGAGTGCGGAACAGCAGCTGCATGGCATCCGCTGCGCCCTCCTGCTGTTGGATGATTCGGGCCAGCAGCTGGTTATTGGCGCGGACCCGGACCGGCCGGATTGGGTCGGCCGGGCGCGCACTTTAATGGGCGACGGCGCTGACCCCGCCTGCGCCGCGACGGCGATTCAGGGCAAGCGCCTGATCGTGGATGACGTCCTTGCCTATCCCACCTGCCGGGATTGCCGGCTCCCGGCGGGCGAGTCCGCCTCGTGCTGTGCGGAACCGATTCTTGCCATCAACGGCGACGTACTGGGCGTATTTGCCTTTCACTGGGCGCGGCCAACCGTCCCGGATGCCGGCGATATCGAACTGATGCTCGAAGCGGCGCAACTGGCCGGACTGGTGATCGAGCGCAAGCGCACCGCCGAAACCATCTGGCAGCATGCCAACTACGATTCACTGACCCGATTGCCCAACCGCCGTTTGTTCCGGGATCGCCTGCAGCAGGAAATCCTGAAGGCGCAGCGCGCCAACCGGTACGTGGCGCTGCTGTTCGTCGACCTCGATCGCTTCAAGGAAGTGAACGACGCCCTCGGCCACCATGCGGGCGACCTGCTGCTGACCGAGGCGGCGCGCCGCGTCCGCGACTGCGTGCGCGCCACCGATACGGTGGCCCGCCTCGGCGGCGACGAGTTCACGGTCATCATGGCCAATCTCGCCGATACCCACCGCGTCGGCGAGATCGCCCAGGCCATCCTGTTGACCCTGGCCACGCCCTTCACGTTCGACGCGGAGTCGGTCTATGTATCCGCCAGCATCGGCATCACGATCTTCCCGAGCGATGCCGACAATGTCGAATCCCTGCTGAAAAATGCCGACCAGGCCATGTATGCCGCCAAGGAGCAGGGCCGCAACCGCTTCAGCTATTTCACCGCCTCGATGCAGGCGGCCGCGCAAACACGGCTGATGTTCAGCAACGATTTGCGCAACGCCATCGCCGCCGGCCAGCTCGAGGTGTATTTGCAGCCGATCGTGGAACTGGCGACCGGCCGCATCATCAAGGCCGAGGCGCTGCTGCGCTGGCGCCATCCCACGCAGGGCGTCATCGGGCCGGCGCAGTTCATCCCGATCGCCGAGGAAACCGGTCTGATCAACGAGATCGGCGACTGGGTGTTCAGGGAGTCGGCGCGCACGGCAAAGCGCTGGTTTGACGCGGGGTTGCCGGATGCCGGCGATGACGGCCTCATCCAGATCAGCGTCAACAGGTCGCCGCGGCAGTTCTTCTCGAGCAATGCGCATGAAACCTGGGTCGATTACCTGAGGGAGATCGGCCTGCCGGCCAAGTGCATCGCCATCGAGATCACCGAGGGTCTGCTGCTCGACGACCGGCCGGAAGTCGCCGAAAAGCTGAAGCGTTTCCGCGCCGCGGGCTTCCGGATTTCGCTCGACGATTTCGGCACCGGCTACTCGGCGATGTCCTATCTGAAGAAGTTTCCCCTCGACTTCCTCAAGATCGACCAGTCTTTCGTGCGCGACATGGCCATCGATCGCGGCGACCAGGCCATCGTCGAGGCCATCATTGTCATGGCCCACAAGCTCGGCCTCAAGGTGATCGCCGAAGGCGTCGAAACCGTGGAGCAATGCGAGATGCTGAAAGCGGCAGGCTGCGACTACGGTCAGGGCTACCTGTTCGCCCGGCCGATGCCCGCCGCCGAGATGAAGCTGACCAACTGAGCGCGTCCCAAGCCTTTCGTTGACGGCGCGCTGCGTCAGATCGTCCTCTGACGCCTCGCCTCGAACAGGCAGATGCCCGCGGCGACCGAAACGTTGAGGCTCTCGACCGCGCCATACATCGGGATGCGCGCCAGTTCGTCGCAGGTCTCGCGCGTCAGCCGGCGCAGGCCTTCGCCTTCGGCACCGAGCACCCAGGCGGTCGCGCCCTTCTGCTCGATCGCGTAGAGATCCTTGCCTGCCTCGCCGGCCGCGCCGATGGTCCAGATGTCGCGCTCCTTGAGGTCGCGCAGCGTGCGGGCCAGGTTGGTGACGACGAGGTAGGGCACGGTGTCGGCCGCGCCGCTGGCGACCTTGATCGCCGTGGCGTTGAGGCCGCAGGCGCGATCCTTCGGCGCGATCACCGCGTGCGCCCCGGCGGCGTCGGCGACGCGCAGGCAGGCGCCGAGGTTGTGCGGGTCGGTGACCCCGTCGAGCGCCAGCAGCAACGCGGGTTCCGTCAGGCCATCGAGGACGTCGTCGACCGTCAGATACTTCTGCTGCGCGGCGACCTTGGCCACCACGCCCTGGTGCCGGCCGCCCGGGGCCATGCCGTCGAGCCGCGCGGCATCGAGGCTGACCATGCGCACGCCGTGGCGTTCGGCCAGTTGCACGAGCTCGCGCATGCGGCCGTCCTGCCGTCCCGCCGCGAGACAGATTTCCCGCACCCCTGCCGGATCGTGGCGCAGCTTGGCGGTGACGGCATGGAAACCGTGGATCAGGCGAGTCTCGTCAGCCATGCGGCAAATCTGCCAGGCTTTCGGCGGCGATTTCCCTCACCTCAGCATCCGGGTCATCGCGGCGCGCTGCCAGGTAGTTGACTGCGTCCGCGCTGCCGGAGAGGCCGAGCAGGTGGCAGGCATCGGCGCGCACGCGCGCGTCGCCGTGGCCCGTCAGCAGGCCCAGCGCGGGAACCAGCGCCTTGAGGGCGTCGCGACCGGCATGGCGCTCCAGCACCGCGCTGGCGCCGAAGCGCACGTTCATGCTCGCCTCGGGGCTGGCGACGATCGGCAGCAGATCGGCGAGCGCCACCGGCAGGCGGTCGACGACTTCATTGACGCGTTTCAGTTGCCCTTCGAGCAGCCAGATCTGGAACTGCTCGGCACGATCCCTCAGGCTGGCGCGCAACAGGGCGCGCGTCGCGGCGCCGGCGCTCGGGTAGGCGAAGATCGTCATGCGTGCCTCCATGGTTGTCCAGGACGCATTGTAAGGCCGGCGCAGTCGCCGCCGCCGCGCCGGACGGGCCGCGGCAGCTCAAGCGGGGGACTGCCGGGCCGCGATCCAGTCGCCCAGTTGTTCCGCCGGCATGGGGCGGGCGAACAGAAAGCCCTGCCCCTTGCTGCAATCGAGTTCTTCCAGCAGGGACTTTTCCTCGACGGTTTCGATGCCCTCGGCGACGATGTCGAGCGACAGACTGCGCGCCAGGGCGACGATGGCGCGGACGATCGATGTATTGGAGGACGAATGTCTGATGTCGCGCACGAAGGATTGGTCGATTTTCAGCCGGTCGATGGGGAAACGGGACAGGTAACTCAGACTGGAAAAGCCGGTGCCGAAATCGTCGATCGCCAGTTTGACCCCGAGGCGGCGGATTTCCATCAGCGTGTCCATCACTCCGCGCACGTCCCGCATCAGCAGGGTTTCCGTCAGTTCCAGTTCGAGGCGCTGCGGATCGAAGCAGACTTCGGCCAGGCAGGCGCGGACGAATTCCGGAAAGTCGGGCTGCTGGAACTGCAGGGGAGAGATGTTCACCGAAACGCGCAACGCGGACAGACCCGGGTTCTGGCAGGTGCAAAAGTGGCCCAGCGCGTTGCGCAGCACCCAGGCGCCCAGCGGGACGATCAGGCCGCTTTGCTCGGCAACCGGGATGAACTGGCCCGGAGAGACCAGGCCCCGTTCCGGATGACGCCAGCGCACCAGGGTTTCGACTCCGCAGAGGCGACCGCTGGCCAGCTCGACCTGGGGCTGGAAGTGCAGGGTCAGCTCATCGTTCTCGATTGCGCGGCGCAGGTCGTTTTCCAGCAGCTTGCTCTCCGGGTCGTAGATGGCGGTATCGCTCGAATACTTGCGGAAGGTATTGCGGCCGGTGGCCTTGGCGCTGTACATCGCGGCATCGGCCTTGGCCAGCAGGGGGCTGGGCGCGGCATCGTCGGTCGGGTAGATGGCGCTGCCGACGCTGATCGTGACGACCAGCGTATGACCCAAGACTTCGACGGGCTCCTGCATTGCGATTACGACGCGCTGCGCCAGCGCATCGACATGTTCCTCGCTTTCGACATCTTCCATGAGGATCACGAATTCATCTCCGCCCAGGCGCGCCGTCGTGTCGGCGCAGCGCGAAAGCTGCTTGATGCGATGTGCCACCTCGCGCAGCACCGCGTCGCCGAAGTTGTGGCCAAAGCTGTCGTTGATTCCCTTGAAGCGGTCCACATCGATGAACAGCAGGGCCACCCTGCGCCCGCTGCGATCCGCTTCGCGGCAGGCCTGGGCGAGACGGTCGCTGAACAGGACGCGATTGGGCAGACCGGTCAGGCTGTCGTAGTGGGCATGGTAGTAAAGCTTGGCCTGGTTGTGCTGGGTGATGACGTTGAGCAGATCGCGACCGTTGGCGATGCCGAGATAGTGTCCCGCCCGGCAGATGATGAACCCTGTCGCCATGTGCTGCATGCCGGCGTGGATGATGATGTTGGCCACGTCCTCGACGTTGCAGCTCTCCTCGACGATGATCGGGGCTTCGTCTTGAAACAGGTGGTGGTCGAGAAGATCGCGAATCCTGCGCCGGCCGAAAAGCTCCCGGCAATAAGGCTTGCTGAAGAACTCGACAAAGTTCTTGCGATCGACCAACGCCACCGGTCTTTGGTCGGCATCCACCACCGGCAGGGCATAGGTTTCGGCATCCTCGAGAAAACGGCCCAGCAGGGCATTGCAATCGTCGCCGACGCCGGCAGGAGGGAGCAAGCGCAACAACAGCCGCACCGTCGGGGCTTCCTGCAGACGCCCGTCGTCGATGAAGAGGAATTGTTGTTGCGGCAGTTCGATCAGTGACAGTTTTGCATTCATCGGCGTCTGGCCCCCACTCGGAGAAGCCGGCATTCCCGTGCCGGCGGCCCACCTTGATAATGCAAAAATGTGACCGGCCCATTACGCCGGCAGATCGCCTCCGTCCCGAACCGGGCCGATTCAGGCATCCCACTCTCGGTGTCCGTCCGGAAATGCGCTATCAGGCCAGCCGGAAATCGATCTTGTTCTGGTGAAGGTTGATAGCTGTATCTAACTCTTTGAATGTCATAGAAAAAGCCGAACCAAAAAAATGCGCAGCTACTTGTCTGGCTGCTTGAAGGCGGTTCGTTGGGGAAGTCTAGCAGGGCAGGCTCGGGCGCGTTTCATGGACTCGGACGGATTGCTGGAGGCGGCTTGAAAGTCGGCGCTGGCGAGACGGCTCCCCGGCTCCGGCCGGGG
>JAGXSN010000157.1 GCA_018333815.1 Sulfuritalea sp.
GGCGGGCGGCGTGGCGGGGGCGTCGAACTTGTAGTCGGGATGATAGGCCGAGAAGTGCAGCGGCACGTCGGGGCCGAGTTCCCTGAAGCACCAGTCGGCGAGCTGCTTCAGTTCGACATCGCCGTCGTTATGGCCGGGGATCAGCAGGGTAGTCAGCTCGATCCAGCAGTCGGTCTCGTGATGCACCATCGCGATGAGATCGAGGATCGGTTGCAGATGGCCGCCGCAGAGCTTGAAGTAGAAGTCGTCGGTGAAGGCCTTGAGGTCGATGTTGGCCGCGTCCATGCTGGCGTAAAACTCGCGCGCGGGAGCGAGGCGCATGTAGCCGGCGGTGACGGCCACGGTCTTGATGCCCAGCGCGTGACAGGCATCGGCGGTGTCCATCGCGTATTCGGCGAAGATCACCGGGTCGTTGTAGGTGAAGGCGACGCTTTGCGCGCCGTGGCGTTGCGCCGCCTGCGCGATGGCTTCCGGGCTGGCCTCGTCCATCAGGGTGTCCATCTCGCGCGACTTCGAAATGTCCCAGTTCTGGCAGAACTTGCAGGCGAGGTTGCAACCGGCCGTGCCGAAGGAGAGGATGCTCGAGCCGGGATGGAAGTGGTTGAGCGGCTTCTTCTCGATTGGGTCGATGCAGAATCCGCTGCTGCGGCCATAGGTGGTGAGGATCATCTGTCCGCCTTGGTTCGCACGGACGAAGCAGGCGGCGCGCTGGCCGTCGTGCAGCTTGCAGTCGCGCGGGCAGAGGTCGCACTGGATGCGGCCGTCCTCGAGAGCGTGCCACCAGCGGGCCGGCGTGCCGGTCAATTGTTCTCCGGTTCTTGCCATTTTTGCACCTCGTAGCGGTAGAGCTTGACGTCGGGCGACCAGAAGTCGGGCGAGAAACCGGCCTTCTGCTTCAGGTGGCTGAAAAACTGGCATGGGTCGGGCAGGCTTTCCCACACCTGCGGCAGGAAGGTGCCGCGGCGCCCGTAGCACTCGAAGATCATGCCGTCGATGCCCGGCTGCATCTGGCGGAGGGCGTCGGCTTCATCGCTGAAGATCATCGGTACGGCGGGCGTCAGCAGCGAGACTTCGACGCGGGTGCGTGCCAGTTCGATTTCGGTAAGCGGCGGGAAACGCGGGTCGTGGAAGGCGGCGAAGCGGGCGTTGGCGGTGGCGTCGGCAGCGAGCGGACGATGGGCTTCGAGCGAACCGATGCAGCCGCGCAACTGGCCATTCTGCGTCAGCGTGACGAAAGTGGCGCCCGGTTCGTGCAGCGCGGGATGGTCCGGTTCTGGCTGTGGCGCGATGCCGAATTCGCCCGCAATGGCGTTGCGGGCACGGATCAGCAGGGCGAGCCCCAATGCGTTATCCACGATCTTCCGTAAAGGCGAAGCTGGCATAGCCGACGACGCGCGCGCGGTCGCCCGCCGTGTCGCCGGAATTGCGCAGGTCGAGCAGGCGGGGTTTGAGGCCGCGCCGCCGGGCGAGTTCGATCAGGCCGTTGATCGGCGTCGCGCCGCAGGCCTGTTCATGGTTCGCCAGCAGGCGCAGGTGGAGGATGTCGTCCGCGGTTTGCCGGTCGCGGCGCTGGGCCTCGGCGTAGCCGTGGTAGTGCGAAAGATCCGAACTGATGACCAGGAGGGTCTCCGCTCCCCCCCCAAACAGGTCGAGGACTTCGGCGACCTCGTCGGGCGTGGCGTAGCCGACCGCGAAGGGCGCCAGCGTGAAGTCGTCGAGGACGGCCTGCAGGAAGGGCAGTTGCACCTCGAGCGCGTGTTCTTCGGCGTGCGCTGCGTCATGCTCGATGACCTGCGGCAGTTGCAACGCGCTGGCGATGGCTTCCCGGTCGAGCCGGATGGCGCCGAGCGGAGTGGCGAAGGCGCGCGCGTGGGGAACCGCCAGGCCGCGCACGGCGACCCGGTGACAGGGGCCGAAAAGCGCCACGCGGCGGATCGTCCCGGCGTGGGGGCCGAGCAGGGCGTAGGCGCGCGCCGCGACCGCCCCGGAGTACATGTAGCCGGCGTGCGGGACGATGATCGCCTTCGGCTGCGGAAACCGAAGTTTCAGAGAAGACTCATGCCCGCTTGCGGGCGTGATGTCGGAACTAAAAGTCGGCGCGGGCGGGACGGCGGCGATCAGCCTGCCGACCTCGTCGGCCAGCGCGGGCGCGGCGTCGGGATAGAACAGGCCGGCGACGGCGGGCGGGCGGATGCCGCTGATTTCCATGGTCAACCTCCATCAGGCAAACAGCACGATTCCGGCGACGAACCCCGTACCGATCAGGGCGAAACCGGGGAGCACGCAGCGCGCCAGGCTTTTCCCGCCTATGGCGACGACGAGACCGGACTTGAAGACGAGATTGGACAGGGCAGCCAGTCCGATGGCCGTGACCGCCGGCGCGGCATCGAGGGTTTGCTGGTTGAAAAGACGCAGCGTGGACAGCGTGATCGCGTCGACGTCGGTCAGGCCCGAGGCGAGTGCGACGAGATAGAGCCCCTGGCTGCCGGCGATGTCCTGCAACCAAGCCGCGAGCAAGAGCACGACGCCGTAAAGCAGGCCGAAAGAGAGGGCGGTGCGGATCTCGGTCGGATTCTTCACTTCCGGCAGCGGCAGATCGGCCGCGGCAGTGAGGCTGCGCCAGCGCAGGAAAACGGCGGCCAGTCCCATCAGCAGACCGATGCCCAGAACGCTGGCGAGAGGCAGGAACAGGGAGGGCGCCAGCACGACGATGACGATACCCAGACGCAGGATGAGGACGAGGTTGGCGATCAGGATCACCAGCGCGGCCGTCGGGGTGATCTGGGCATCGGCGCGGGCGTTGCGGGCGAAAACCATCGACGTCGCGGTCGATGACACCAGTCCGCCGAAAAAGCCGAGCAGGGGCGCCCCATGACGGTTGCCGACGATGCGCAGCGCGGCGTAGCCGGCCAGCGACAGGCCGGAGATCAAGACCACCATCCACCAGAGCTGCTGCGGGTTAAGTGCGTTGTAGGGACCGTAGTCCTGGTCGGGAAGGATGGGCAGCACCACCAGGGAGAGAACGGCGAACTGGAAGATCGAGATGAGATCCCTGTGCGTCAGCCTTTCGCTCATGCCGTGCAGCTGGGCCTTGAAGTAGAGCAGCACGGTCGTCGCGATGGCCAGCATCACGGCGAGGGTCGCCTGGCCGAACCAGACCAGGGCGCCCAGGCCATAACACACCATCAGGGCGACCACCGAGGTCGTGCCGGGGTCGCCATCGTCTTGCCGATCCCGCGCCTGGGCCACGATCATCATGAGGGCGACCATCAGCAGACCCGCGGGAACGATCCACACGTTTCCGGTCTTCGATCCGAGCAGCGCGGCGAGGCAGCCGAGCAGCGCCGTCAGGGCGAAGGTGCGCAGGCCGGCTTTGGCATCCGGCTTGCGCTCGCGCTCCAGACCGATCAGCAGGCCGATGCCGAGGCTGACGGCAAAGGCCTGCATGCTCGCGTCCAGAGCGAATTCGTCGGCAGGCCCGAGAGCGTTCATGGTTCATTATAGAATCGTGCCATGGCTCGTTATGCCCTGATTCCCGCCGCCGGCGGCGGTTCCCGCATCGGGGCGACATGTCCGAAGCAATATCTGCCGCTCGCCGGCCGGCCGCTGGTCTGGCACGCGCTGAATACGCTGACGGGCGTCCCCGCGATCGATCGGGTGTATGTCGTGCTGGCTCCGGACGATGATCGCTGGGACGGTTTCGATTGGGGCGAACTCTCCGCGCGCCTCACGATCCTGCGCTGCGGCGGCGAGTCGCGGGCGCAAAGCGTAGTCAACGGTCTGCGGGCGATGCGCGTGGACGTCTCCCCCCTCGACTGGGTGCTGGTGCATGATGCGGCGCGCTGCTGCCTGACCGCAGCGCACGTCGAGACCCTCATCCGCGCGGTCGGCGACGATCCCGTCGGCGGCCTGCTTGCCATGCCGGTGGTCGATACGCTCAAGCGCGCCCAGGACGACGAGCGCGTCGCTGCGACCTTGGTGCGCGAAGGACTCTGGCTGGCGCAGACACCCCAGATGTTCCGGCACGGCATGCTGCTGGATGCGCTCGAATATGCGCCGGCGGTCACCGACGAAGCAAGCGCGATCGAGGCGCTGGGTCTGCATCCCAAACTCGTCGCGGCCGACGCGACCAATCTCAAGGTGACCTGGCCGCTCGATCTGCAGCTGGCCGGGTGGATTCTGGCGAACCGGGAACAATGATGGAATTCAGGGTGGGACAAGGCTACGACGTGCACGCGCTGGCGCCGGGCCGCAAGCTGATCCTCGCCGGCGTGATGATCCCGCACGAACTCGGACTGCTGGGTCATTCCGACGCCGACGTGCTGCTGCATGCGATCACCGATGCGATTCTCGGTGCGGCCGGACTGGGCGACATCGGCCGGCTGTTCCCGGACAGCGACGCCCGCTGGAAGGATGCCGACAGCCGCGAGCTCTTGCGGATCGCGCTCGGACGCGTCCGCGAGGCCGGCTGGCGGGTGGCCAACGTCGATTGCACGGTGATCTGTCAGGCGCCCCGCATCGCGCCGCACGCCGCCGCGATGCGGACAAACATCGCGGCCGACCTCGGCATCGCCGCGGACTGCGCCAACATCAAAGGCAAGACGACCGAACGGCTGGGTTTCCTCGGGCGCGGCGAAGGCATCGCGGCCGAGGCCGTCATCCTGCTGCTGCGTGGCTGAATCTGCTCCCCGCAGAGTCTTCTTCGCCCTCTGGCCTCCGGCGGAAACGCTGAGTGCGCTCGACGCGGTTGCGACCGAAACAGTGCGGCGCTGCGGCGGGCGGCGTACGCGCCGGGATGCGCTGCACCTGACGCTGGCCTTCATCGGCGTCGTGACGAGCGCGCGGCTCGACGCGCTGCGAAACGTCGCCGGACGGGTTCGCGCTGAGCCTTTCAGCTTCGTCCTCGACCGGCTGGGTTGCTGGCCGCGCAACCGCATTGTCTGGACGGGATGCGGCGCAGCGCCGTCTGCCCAGAACCGACTTTGCGCCACTCTCGCGGCACGACTGGCCGAAGCCGGGTTTATCATCGACCGGCGCCCCTTTGTGCCGCATGTCACTCTCGTGCGCGACGCGCGATGCGACAGATTGCCGGAACGGACGTCCCCGATCCCCTGGCGCGTCGGCGACTTTGTTCTGGCCGAATCGCTTCTGCAGCCAGCCGGCGCGCGTTACCGCCTGCTGGGTCGGTGGCCCTTGGTGGCGGCCCCGTACAAAAATCTTCATGAATGTTCTTGACGGTATTTTTTGGGTGGATATAATTGCGGACTTTCCTCGCTTAGGCGGGAGTTCTTTAAAAAGATAAACAGCCGATAGGTGTAGGTGCTTGCTGGGTTGGCTGGTGGATTTGGGTGGTGGTGGCGAGATCGAAGCTGCTGCCATGGGGTCTGAGGGGAACCGAGGGCTTTGACCGTAGGGTTACGGATCTGCTGGCGAGAAACCATTAGGTAGCAAAGCGCTTACATTGGAAGAA
>JAGXSN010000158.1 GCA_018333815.1 Sulfuritalea sp.
ACGGCCCCGCAGCCGCGGTCAAGCCAGGCGCCGCCTCAGCCGCCTCGCGTCGCTACGGCGCGAAGCACGCCGGCGTCACCTGAGCTGTTCGAACAGCAGGCCGAGGATGCGGCGCGCGGTCTCCGAATCGTCGACGCCGCCTTCGCGCGTCAGGACGCGCACCCTGCTGTCCGCTCCCTCGCCCTGGACATGGATGCGGTATTGGATCCTGACGTCGGCCGCCGGGGCGTCGCCGCGCCAGAACGCGAGCCGGTCGAGCCAGCCTTTTTCGTCCCGCTTCTTCGCGCCGGCAGCGGGATCGACATAGCGTACGTAATACATGCCCTGCGAGCGGTCGCGGTCCTCGACGGTAAAACCGACGCGGTCGAGCGCCAGTCCGACGCGGCGCCAGGCGCGGTCGAAGGGCTCCTGCAGGGTCAGGATGCCAGCGCCCTCGCTGGCGCGGGTCAGTTGGGCGCGATCGGCCTGCCTTTCCCCGGCCATCAGGGTCTTGGCGCGTGACTCCTCGACGCCGAGACGCACCATCAGCCGGCGCAGCATCTCGGCCTCGAGTTCCGGATCGGCGGGGCGCGGCTGCCAGCGGGTCTGGTCCTTGCCCTCGGTGATATAGATCTCATACATGCCGCGGTGGCTGATGTAGATTTCCGTCGTGCCGGCTGCGACGCCCTGCTCGAGCCGGGTGCGGAACTTGTCGCGCTCGGCCGTCGAATACAGGCTGTCGAATACCCTGCCGAGCGTGGCGCGGAGGATGTCCTGCGGCAGCTTCGCGCGGTTCTCGGCCCAGTCGGTTTCCATCACGCCGGCCTCCGGCAGTTCGGTGGCGACGAGGAAACCGGTCTCCTGCCAGAATGCCTTGATCTGCGGCCAGAGCTGCTCCGGGGTGCCGGCGGCGACCAGCCAGCGCTGCGTGCCGGCGCGCTCGATGCGTACCTGCTCGACGTTTGGCAGGACGGCGGCGCCGGTCGCCACCACCGCGCCGGGGCCCCTCTCGGCGGCGTATTCGGAGAAAGTGGCCGTACCGCGCGGGCCGATGTCCGGCACGACATAGCGGCCGTCGCGTGCCGGCTGGGTCAGGTCGGGCGGCACCTCCAGCGCGGGCAGCTTGCCGGCGGATTGGTAGTCGATCTTTTTCGGTTCGGGCAGGATGTTGCCGGCGCAGCCCGACAGCAGCGCGACGGCAGCGGCGACGATGGCAAGGCGAAACGGATTGGCGTTCATGCTCATGGGTCAGGTTTGGATGCCGGCTGCGCGCATCGCGACGCGCACGCGCTCGTGGCAATCGGCCGAAAGGGATGTCAGCGGCAGGCGCAAGGCGTCGGCGATCAGGCCCATGCGCGCGCAGGCCCACTTGACGGGGATCGGATTGGCTTCGCAGAACAGCTGCCGGTGCAGACCGAGCAGGCGATCGTTGATCGCGCGCGCGGTCTGCACGTCGCCGGCCAGGCCGGCGGCCACCATCTCGTGCATCAGCTTCGGCGCGACGTTGCCGGTCACGGTGATGATGCCGTGGCCGCCCATCAGCACCAGCAGCAGGCCGGTGGCGTCGTCGCCGCTGTAGAGGGCGAAACCGGGCGGCGCGCGCTTGATCAGGTCGATGCCGCGCTCGAGATCGCCGGTCGCATCCTTGATGCCGACGATGCCGGGCACCTGCGCGAGCCGCAGCGTCGTGTCGTTGCTCAGGTCGGCAACCGTGCGGCCGGGCACGTTGTAGAGGATCAGCGGCAGGTCGACGTCCTCGGCGATCGCCTTGAAATGCTGGTACAGGCCTTCCTGCGTCGGCTTGTTGTAGTAGGGCACGACCGACAGGTGGGCGCTCGCGCCGGCGGCCCGGGCGCAGTGTGCAAGCTCGACCGCCTCGCTGGTCGAGTTGGCCCCCGTGCCGGCGATGACGGGAATGCGACCGGCGACATGGGCGACGGTTTCGCGGATCAACAGGCAGTGCTCGTCCATGTCGACGGTCGGCGACTCGCCGGTGGTGCCGACGACGACCACCGCGTCGGAGCCCTCGGCGATGTGCCAGTCGAGCAGGCGCCGCAGCGCCGCCAGGTCGAGCGCACCGTCCTCCTGCATGGGAGTGACGATGGCGGGTATGGAACCTCGGATCATGATGTGTTTTTCGGAGCGGTGGATGGAATTCAGAGTTCGGCCAGGGCCTTGATGTGCGCCGTCACGCTGCGCGCCAGCGCCGAAAGCGCATAGCCGCCCTCGAGCATGGAGACGATGCGCCCCTGCGCGCTCTCCCGGGCGACCTCGATGAGCCGCTCGGTCACCCAGGCGTAATCGGCCTCGAACAGGCCCATCGAGGCCATATCGTCCTCGTAGTGGGCGTCGAAGCCGGCGGAGATGAAGAGCATCTCCGGCGCGAATTCGCGCAGGCGCGGCAGCCAGTGCGCCTCGACCATCGCGCGGAAGCCGTCGCCGCGCAGGCCGGCCTTCATCGGCACGTTGCACATGTTGGGCGCCGGGTTGTCGACGCCGCAGTAGGGATAGAACGGGTGCTGGAACATGCCGACCATCAGGACGCGCATGTCGTGGGCGAGAATGTGCTCGGTACCGTTGCCGTGATGCACGTCGAAGTCGATCACCGCGACGCGCGTCAGCTGCCAGGCTTCGAGCGCGTGCAGCGCGGCGATCGCGATGTTGTTGAAAAAGCAAAAGCCCATCGACTTGGCGCGCTCGGCATGGTGACCGGGCGGCCGCACCGCGCAGAAGGCCGCCGGCGCATCCCGCCGCAGCACGAGATCGGTGGCGAGAACGCCGGCGCCCGCGGCGCGCAGCGCCGCCTTGAGCGTGCCCGGACTCATCGCCGTGTCGGGATCGAGATGGCGGATGCCGTGCGCGGGCGCCGTGGCGTGGATCATGTCGATATAGCCGGGCGCGTGCGCCCGCATCAGATGTTCCCGCGTCGCCTCGGGCGCGTCGTGGTAGCTCAGGTAGACATCAAGCCCGGCGGCGATCAGCCGATCCTGGATCGCGCCGAGCCGGTCCGGGCACTCGGGGTGATGCGCGCCCATGTCGTGCAGCAGGCAGTCGCTGTGGGAAATCAAGGCAATCGTCATGGCTCGGAAGATTCGGGTCGGGAGCTTCGCTTACAATCGACGCAAGGACATTTTGTCTTCCCGATTGTAACGCATGCCCCCACCCTCTCAAGCGGCTCCCCTGTCGGCCGTGCTTGCCGCCGCCGGCGACATCATCCTCGGCAAGCAAGGCCCGATCCGCCTCGCCCTCGCCTGCCTGCTGGCGCGCGGCCACCTGCTGATCGAGGACCTGCCGGGCGTCGGCAAGACCACGCTGGCGCACACCCTGGCGCGTCTGCTCGGCCTCGACTTCCAGCGCATCCAGTTCACCAGCGACATGCTGCCGGCCGACATCCTCGGCATCTCGGTGTTCGACCGCGCGCGCGGCGATTTCCGCTTCCATCCCGGGCCGATCTTCACCCAGGTCGTGCTGGCCGACGAGATCAACCGCGCCACGCCCAAGGCCCAGAGCGCGCTGCTCGAGGCGATGGAGGAGCGCCAGGTCACCGTCGAGGGGGCGACCCGGCCGCTGCCGCAGCCCTTCTTCGTCATCGCGACGCAGAACCCGGCCCACCAGCTCGGCACCTTTCCCCTGCCCGAATCGCAGCTCGACCGTTTCCTGATGAAGCTCGCGCTCGGCTATCCCGACCGCGCCGCCGAACGCGCGCTGCTCGAAGGTCGCGACCGCCGCGCCCTGCTCGCCGAAACCGCGCCGCGACTGACCCCGGAGGAACTGCTCGCCGCGCAGCAGCGCGCCGCCGCCCTGCACGTCGCCCCGGCCTTGTTCGACTAT
>JAGXSN010000159.1 GCA_018333815.1 Sulfuritalea sp.
CCCCGTCCGGCGTCTATCGCGGCAAGAAGGTCATCAAGACCAAGGGCGAGTGATCCGGTTTCACCCGCCACGGCCGGACGTGAGAACGTCCGGCCGTTTCATTATGTCCCACCCCGAAATCGCCGCTGCGCGTCGATCTCCCCTCAAGGGGCAGGAAACACTCGGGGCGGCCCTTCGTGTTTCCTCGTGGCGCGCGCCTGAATGACGATTACATTGGCGGTCGACTGCATGGGTGGCGACCATGGCCCGGCCGTGGTCGTGCCGGCCGCGCTGGAATTCCTGGACCGCGACCGCGACTGCGCCGTGATTCTGGTCGGCCGCGCGGCGGATTTGCAGCCTTATCTCGCCAAGGCCGATCCGGCGCTGGCCGGACGCTGGTCGGTGCAGCATGCCAGCGAGGTCGTCGACATGCACGACCCGCTGGCGACTGCCCTGCGCATCAAGAAGGATTCGTCGATGCGCGTCATGGCCAACCTCGTCAAGGAGGGCCGGGCCGACGGCGCGGTCTCGGCGGGCAACACCGGCGCGCTGATGGCAGTGTCGCGCTTCGTCCTCAAGACGCTGCCCGGCATCGACCGGCCGGCCATCGCCACGACCCTGCCGACCCTGCGCGGCCACACCTACGTCCTCGACCTCGGCGCCAACGTCGATTGCGCCCCGGAGCATCTCCTGCAGTTCGGCATCATGGGCGCCATGCTCGCGGCCGCGCTCGAGCACGACGAGCGTCCCAGCGTCGGCCTGCTGAACATCGGCGCAGAGGAGATCAAGGGCAACGAGGTCGTCAAGCGCGCCGGCGAACTGCTCAAGGACAGCGGCCTCAACTTCATCGGCAACGTCGAGGGCGACGACATCTACCAGGGCACGGCCGACGTGGTCGTCTGCGACGGTTTCGTCGGCAATGTGGCTTTGAAGACCTCGGAAGGTCTGGCGCGCATGATCGGCACCTTCCTGCGCGAAGAATTTTCCCGCAACCTGCTGACCCGCATCGCCGGGCTTGCCGCCCTGCCCGTGCTCAAGGCCTTCAAGGCGCGCGTCGATCCGCGCCGCTACAATGGCGCGAGTCTGCTCGGACTGAAGGGCGTGGTGGTCAAGAGCCACGGCTCGGCGGATGTCTTCGCCTACCGCCACGCGCTGGAGCAGGCGGCGGAGGCGGCGCGCCAGAAGCTGCCGGAGAAAATCGCGGCGCGCATGGCTGCCGTCCGGCCCGCACCGACTCTTTGCGATTGACGAGACCAACGATGATCCATTCCCGCATCACCGGCACCGGCAGCTGTCTCCCCGGCGATCCCGTCACCAACGATGCGCTGATCGCCGCCAGGGGGCTGGATTCTTCCGACGCCTGGATCGTCGAGCGCACCGGCATCCGCGCGCGCCACTTCGCGCCGGAGGGCATGGCGGCGAGCGATCTCGCCCTGGTGGCCTGCCGCCGTGCCCTGGCAGCCGCCGGCCGGCAGCCGAACGACATCGACCTGATCGTGCTGGCCACCTCGACGCCGGACTTCGTCTTCCCGAGCACCGCGACGATCCTGCAGGACAAGCTGGGCATCACCAACGGCGGCGCGGCGTTCGACCTGCAGGCGGTCTGCAGCGGCTTCATCTACGCGCTGGCGGCCGCCGACAAGTTCATCCGTTCCGGCTCGCACCAACGCGCACTGGTCGTCGGCTCGGAAGTGTTCTCGCGCATCCTCGACTGGCAGGATCGCGGCACCTGCGTGCTGTTCGGCGACGGGGCCGGCGCCATCGTGCTGGAAGCCTCCGACACACCGGGCATCCTTGCCACGGCCCTGCATGCCGACGGGCGGCATCGCGACATTCTGAGCGTCGCCGGCCAGCTGTCCGGCGGCCGGCCGATCGGCGATCCCTTGCTGCGCATGGACGGCCAGGCGGTGTTCAAGTTCGCCGTCAAGGTACTCGCCGAGGTGGCCGAAGAGGTCATCGCGGCAGCGGGCCTGACCAAGGCGCAGATCGACTGGCTGGTGCCGCACCAGGCCAACATCCGCATCATGCAGGCAACCACGAAGAAGCTGCACCTGCCGCCCGAAAAGTGCATCGTCACGGTCGACCGCCACGGCAATACCTCGGCCGCCTCGATTCCGCTCGCGCTCGACGAAGCGGTGCGGTCGGGAAAACTCGGCGCCGGCGAGACGGCACTGCTCGAGGGCGTCGGCGGCGGCTTCACCTGGGGCGCCGCTTTGGTCACTCTTTGAGGTACAGCACATGAAATTTGCATTCGTATTTCCTGGGCAAGGCTCGCAGTCGCTGGGCATGATGGCTGCCTATGGCGACAGCCCGGTCATCCGTGGCACGTTCGACGAGGCTTCCGCTGCACTGGGGCGCGATCTCTGGCAACTGGTCACCGCGGGCCCGGCCGAAGCCCTGTCGCTGACCGTGAATACGCAGCCGCTGATGCTGACGGCGGGCACTGCCGTCTGGCGCCTGTGGCGGGAAAAGCAGGGACCGCAGCCGGCGATGGTCGCCGGTCACAGCCTCGGCGAATATGCCGCGCTGGTCGCGGCCGGCGTGCTGGACCTGAAAGTCGCCGTGCCGCTGGTCGAACTGCGCGCCAAGGCGATGCAGGAGGCCGTGCCGGCCGGCGTCGGCGCGATGGCGGCGATCCTCGGCCTCGATGCGGAGAAGGTCCAAGCGATCTGTGCCGAACAGGCCCAGGGCGAGGTGGTGCAGGCGGTGAATTTCAACTCGCCCGAACAGACGGTGATCGCCGGCCACAAGGCGGCGGTCGAGCGCGCGGCGGAAGCCTGCACGACCGGCGGGGCGAAACGCGCCGTGATGCTGCCGGTGTCGGCACCCTTCCATTCTTCGCTGATGCAACCCGCGGCGGAACGCCTGCAAGCCGCATTGGCCCATGTCGATTTCAGGTCGCCGGCGATCCCGGTGGTCAACAACGTCGATGTCGCCGTCGTGACCGACCCTGCGGGCATCAAGGCGGCGCTGGTGCGCCAGGCGGCCGCCCCGGTGCGCTGGGTCGAGACGATCCGGGCCATGCAGGCGGCCGGGATCATCCATGTGTTCGAATGCGGTCCCGGCAAGGTGCTCGCCGGACTGACCAAGCGCTGCGCCGACGGCCTGGCCGGCGGCGCGATCAACGATCTGGCCGGTACGGAAGCCGCGCTGACGACCCTGAAAGGATAAAGAAATGCTCGCAGGACAGATTGCGCTGGTGACCGGCGCCACGCGCGGCATCGGCCGGGCGATCGCCATGGAGCTCGGCGCCCAGGGGGCGACCGTGATCGGCACCGCGACATCGGAAAACGGGGCGACGGAAATCCAGCAGGCGCTTGATGACGCGGGCATTGCCGGCATGGGCGCGGTATTGAACGTCACCGCAGCGGCGGACTGCGAGGCCCTGCTCGGCGCGATCGAGAAAAAATTCGGCGCGGTGTCCGTGCTGGTGAACAACGCCGGCATCGCCAGGGACAACCTGGCAATGCGCATGAAGGACGACGAGTGGGACGCGGTCATCGACACCAACCTCAAGGCGGTGTTCCGCCTGGCGCGCCGGGTCGTGCGTCCGATGATGAAGGCAAGATTCGGCCGCATCGTCAACATCACCTCGGTGGTCGGCAGTTCCGGCAATCCCGGCCAGGCCAACTACTGTGCCGCCAAGGCGGGCGTGGCCGGCCTGACGCGCTCGCTCGCGCAGGAGCTGGGCAGCCGCAACATCACGGTCAACTGCGTGGCGCCCGGCCTCATCGACACCGACATGACCAAGGGCCTGGCGGAGGAACAGCGGGCGGCGCTGCTCGGGGCGATTCCGGTCAACCGGCTCGGACGCCCCGAGGACGTGGCGTTTGCCGTGGCGTTTCTTGCCGCGCCGCGGTCGGGCTTCATCACCGGCGTGACCCTGCACGTTAACGGCGGCATGTATATGGCCTGAGGCGTAACAGGATGTTTCAGCCTTTTGCTAAACTGCGCGGGTTTTCAACACCCGCCTTCATTCAGGGAAGGAGCAATTTATATGGATAACATCGAACAGCGCGTCAAGAAAATCGTTGCCGAGCAGCTCGGCGTGAACGAGGCCGACATCAAGAACGAGTCGTCCTTCGTCGATGACTTGGGCGCCGATTCGCTCGACACGGTCGAACTGGTGATGGCTCTCGAAGAGGAGTTCGAGTGCGAGATT
>JAGXSN010000160.1 GCA_018333815.1 Sulfuritalea sp.
CGGATGATCGCATTCTCGTCATTCGTCGCTTCAATCCGGTTTCGGTCGCCTCGCGCCAGTCATTGCGCAGGGTTGTTCAGATGATCCCTAGGCGCGCGCGCGCAGTCCTCCAAGCCCCCCGTAAAGCCACCTTCTACCCCTAAAGAGGTAGAGTCCGGATTGACCCAGTCAACATGAAAACAAGGAGTTGCACTTTTTCTTTGCCCCCGGACGGGCAAAATCCATACCCACTAAGTCATCATGGGTAGTTCTTCTTCGTCTGCCAGAATCTCCCGATGCGCCGTTTCTTTCCCTCTCCGCTGCTCGTCCTGCGCGACTCGGTGCTGATCCGGGTTGGCCTGGTCATGGCCTTGCTGGCCTTCCTGTCGCTGACGTCTATCACGCTCTCGACCATCATCGCCGAGGACATCAGCGGCCGCGCCAACGCCGTCAACGTCGCCGGTTCGCTGCGCTTCCTCACTTACCAGACCCTGTCCGAAGTCCTGCAGCCGGCCAAACGCACCCAGGCGAGCGAGACGATCCGGCTGTTCGAGCGCCGCCTGTTCAGCCTCGAGCGCTTCATCGAGGCCAAGTCTCCCAGGGGCTCGCCCTCCCTGCTGGCCATTCACAGCGTGGTGCAGCGCTGGAACGTGCAGATGCGCGATCTGACCCTGGCGGCGATCGCCGGGGACGACGTCCTGAAAAAGCAATACGCCATCGAGGCGCCCAGCTTCGTCAACCTGATCGACCGCGCGGTACATCTGATCGAGGAGGAGCTCGAAGGCAAGGCGCGCATCCTGCGTTTCGTCCAGCTGGTGTTGCTCGGCCTGATCATACTCATCAGCATGGGCGTGCTCTGGCTGCTGCACCGCCACCTCCTCGCTCCGCTGGCGGAACTGCTGGCGGCGGCGCGCGCGGTTTCCCAGGGCTCGTTTTCCACGCGCGTCCACCATGTCGGCAAGGACGAGCTCGGCCAGCTCGGCCAGGCCTTCAACACGATGGTGGGCGAAATCGCCGGCATGTATGGGCACCTCGAAGACAAGGTGGCCGAGAAGACCCGTGAGCTCAGGCGCACCAACGAATCGCTGGAGCTGCTCTATCGCGTCAGCCAGCAGCTGTCCGCCAGCGACCTCAGCCTGGACCGGGTGCAGGGGGTCCTGCAGGAAGTCGAGGAGGCGCTGGACATCGGCCACTGCATGATCTGCGTCATGGAAAACAACCAGCTGACGGCCCACACGATCACCAGTGACCTGACCGCGGACGAAGTGCGCGCCCATTGCTCGCGCGCCGCCTGCGCCGATTGCTTCGCCGGGGTCGGCGAAGCCGGCGCCCAGACGGGCCGGGGCATGCTGACCATCCCGATCGGCGACAGCGATCGCCTGCGCGGCGTGCTCCTCGTGCTGTCCAAGGCGGGCGAGCCGCTGCCGCGCGAAAAGCAGCGCATCATCGAGACCGTCGGGCATCATGTCTCAAACGCGCTGACCAACATGCAGCGCGCCGAGGAAAAGCACCGTCTGGCCGTTCTGGAAGAACGCTCGGTCATCGCGCGCGAGCTGCACGATTCGATCGCCCAGTCCCTGAGCTATCTGAACATCCAGGTGACGCGGCTGGAAAAAAGCCTGGAACGCGGCTTCGACTCGCGCGCGATCGCCGACGAATTGAAGCAGGGGTTGAGCGGCGCCTACCGGGAGTTGCGCGAACTGATCGTCACCTTCCGCCTGCGCATCGACGAGCGCGGCTTCAATGTCGCGCTGCAGGAAACCGTCGCCGAATTCTCCGCCAAGTTGGGCTTCCCGGTGCAACTGCAGAACAAGCTGTCCGGCATCGTCTTGTCCGGCAACGAGGAGATGCACGTGATCCGGATCATCCGCGAAGCCCTGTCCAACATCGAACGCCATGCCGAGGCCACCGACGCCGGCGTCGATGTCGTGGTCGATGCCTGTCGGTCGGTGACGATCACGGTCAGCGACAACGGCAAGGGGTTCGACCAGCGCCACACGCCGGCCAACCACTTCGGCCTCAACATCCTGCACGATCGCGCGCAGATTCTCCATGGCCGGCTCGAAATCGATTCCGCCCCCGGCGCCGGCACGGTGGTCAGGCTCCAGTTCCTGCCCCTGAAGGTCCGCCAGGCGCTGCCCGGCCCCGAGTTTCTTTGACCGCCGCTCCCATTGCCCCCATGTCCGACTCCTACCGCGTTCTGATCATCGATGACCATCCCCTGTTCCGCCGCGGCGTCCGCCAACTGCTCGCCCTCGAGGAGGGATTCGAGGTCGTCGGGGAGGCGGCCGGGGGACAGGAGGGCATCGAGCTGGCCCGCCGGCTCGATCCGGACCTGATCCTCCTCGACCTCAACATGAGGGATGTGAACGGACTGGAAACCTTGCGCACCTTGCGCGACCTCGGCAGCGAGGCCCGCATCATCATGCTGACCGTATCGAATGCGCCGGAGGACCTGATGGCCGCGATCCGTGCCGGGGCCGACGGCTATCTGCTCAAGGACAACGATCCGGAGGAGATCCTCCGGATGGTCGGGGACGTGATGCACGGCAAGAGCGTGATCAGTCCGGAGCTGGCCTCGCTGCTCACCGCCGCCCTGCGCGAGGAAGGACTGGCGGAAAACCGCCACCGGGCCCAGCTGACCGAGCGCGAGACGGCCATCCTCAAATGCCTGGCCGCCGGCATGTCGAACAAGCTGATCGGGCGCGAGCTCGACATTATGGAAAGCACCGTCAAGGTGCACGTCCGCAACCTGCTGAAGAAGCTCAAATTCCGCTCGCGCGTCGAGGCGGCGGTCTGGGCGGTTGCCCATCAGACGGACAAGACGCCCTGACACGCACTGCCTGCGCCCGGTGCAAGCGCAGGCAGCCCGACGCCCCCGGACGGGGCGCCGGTTACTGGGTGAAGAAGCCGATGCCGACCATCACCAGCATGGACAGACCGATGGTGATCAGGGCAAGACCCAACACCACCGAGGCTTTGCGCATGGCCGGCGACGGGGCCGCGACCAGACGCTTCTCCAGTTCGCCCGAATCCACCAGGCGCTGATACTGGGCCGGATGGTCGTGGCGGAACTCCCGCAGCGACTGGGTGCCCGTGAACATGACGATGTCCGGCGGCGGCAGCTTGTCGGGGCGGAAGTGGTTGTTGAAGAAATGCACCGTGAAGAGGAACACGGCCGCCAGGAAGGCTTCCTCGCCGTGCACCAGGGCGGCGACGTTGAAGACCCAGCCCGGCAGGTATGCGGCCGTGACATGCGGGAAGGCCAGCATCATGCCGCTCCAGCCGATCACATTCACGCCCCAGAACACCGCCCAGTAGTCGAACTTCTCGTAGTAGGCCCAGCGCTCGAACTTCGGCCGCTCGCCCTTGCCCACGAACCACCTGAACATGCCCAAGCAGTCGGAGAGGTCCTTCCAGTTGGGCACGAGCGAGTCGGGGCCGAACCACTTGAAGGTCTTGTCGCGCAGGAGCTTTTGCATGACATAGACGAAGTGGGTCATGAAGATGCCGATGAAGAAGACCGCCGCGATGCGGTGGATCAGGCCCATCGTTTCCGGCCCGCCCAGCGCCCTGGCCACCACCGGCGCCCAGTCGGTGTGGGCGAACAGGACGGTCGTGCCGGTGAGCACCAGCGTCATGGTCGTAAGGGCGAAGACCAGGTGCGCCACGCGCCAGCCCCAGTGGAAGCGCTCGAAATAGAGCTTGTCCTCGTCGAGGTCGAGCCCGCGGGTGTCGATGCGATGGTGCGGCTTGCCCGCCTTGCGATCCTGCCATTCGCGGTAATACCACAGACCGGAATGCAGCCAGAAGAAGGCGAACACGCCGATCAGCAGCCAGATCATGAGTCGGTGGGCGACATAGACCTGGGGATATCTCTCGAAGTCGTTCGCGTGGGCGTGCGGGGCGAAGGTGGCGAAGCCCGCGGCGGCCTTCGGCCGCTCCTTGCCGTCGTGACATCTCTGGCAGGTCTTCATCCGGTTGTTCGGATGGACGTGCGACTTCGGGTCGTCGATGGCCCGGATGCCGTGGCTGTCGTGGCAGTCGAAGCACTTGGCCGCGTAGGCGTAGCCGAGATTGCCGACCTTGCCGTGATAGGTGTCCAGATAGCTGGCCATCAGGTCCTGGTGGCAGTTGCCGCAGGTTTCGACCTGCTGGAGCTTGTAGGCGTCTCCCGAGGTGCCCGTCACGCTGTGGGCCGTATGGCAGTCGGTGCACACGGCGGCGTCGAGGTTGCCCTTGCCCATCACCTCCTCGCCGTGGATCGACGCCGCGTAAATCTCGAGCTGGGTGTCGTGGCACTGCGTGCCGCAGGTTTCCGGAATCGACTTGTGCCAGACCGTGCGGCGCTCGCTGCCCTTGGGCGGCACGTCGAAGGCGTGGGAGCTGTGGCAGTCGTCGCACTTGGCGAGCGGGGTGCCGGGAATGTCCTTGTTTTCCCGGGCGTGGAAGGAGTTCTTGTAGGCCTCGATGTTCTTGACCACCGTCTCGAGACCGGGCTTTTCCTTGGCCTTGCCTTCCTGTTTCGCGCGGGCCCAGAGGTCTTGGTGACAGCCGATGCAGCTGGCGGCGGGCTTGCTCGCGTCGAGCTGGTGGTTCTTCTGGGCATCGACGATGTTCTTGTGGCAGTCCAGACACTGCATGCCGCTATGCACGCTCTTAGTGAACTTCCGGCGATCGATGCTGCGCAGATCGCGTTCGTCCTCTTCGCCGTCGATGACGATGGGTACGACGATCTTTTCCTGCGCGGCGTCGTGACACTTCAGACAGGATTCGTTGTCGAGCTTCGTGGCGGCGCGCGCGCCCTCGCTCTTGGCCTGCACATTGCCGCCCGCCGCCCACAGGAAAAACGCGCAGACGACCGGCGCCCAAAAACCAGACCTCAACAGTTGCATGAACATCCCCTTTAGCCTTGCCAGACTCCCTTCCCGGGAGCGCTGCAACCCTCCTTGCGTGACGGCGCTTGCCGCGCCGTCACGCAAGGTTTTTCACGCTCGCGCCGCGCACGGCATCAGTGCGAGAGTATCCACCGGGCGAGATTGGCGAGAGCCTTCGGATCCTTGGTGGTCTCGACCAGCTGGTGATCCTCCTCGGTGCCGTCATCGAGCTTGACCTTCTTCGGGGTCGTCAGATGCTTGATGATTTCCTGTTCTGCATTGGCCTTGTCCTTGTAGTCCCTCGCCGTCTTCCTCAGCGACGGCCCTTTCTTGTTTTTGGTCGGGTTGTGGCACTTGCCGCACTCGTTCTGCTTGAACAGCAACCGCGCCGCCTC
>JAGXSN010000161.1 GCA_018333815.1 Sulfuritalea sp.
GGCGCCGGCGGGACGGCGCCGGCCAGCGCGGCGGCGCCGGCGTCGAGCCAGGCCGGGAGGACGTGAAGATCGCTCATGTTCGCTCCCTTGGCGCGTCAAACCGCGGACGGGTTCATCGATTCGGCGACGATCTGGCGGGCGTAGCGCTCGCGGCGCGGGTCGGGCAGTTCGTTGGCGACGCCGAACGACAGGCAGCCGGTGACGCACTTGGTGACGCAGGCCGGATCGAGCCCGGCGTCGAGGCGATCCTTGCAGTAATCGCACTTGACCACCTTGCGCGTGGCCGGATCCCATTGCGGCGTGCCCCAGGGGCAGGCGGCGATGCAGCTCTTGCAGCCGACGCAGAGGCTGGCCTGGACGAAGACGATGCCGTCCTTCTCGCGCCGCTGCATCGCCCCGGTCGGGCAGGCCTTGGCGCACCAGGCGTCCTCGCAATGGTAGCAGGGCATGAAGACGAAGCGCACCCGCGGCCGGTTGCCGATCCTGACGGGGCCGACCGTGACGATCTTGCACGGCGCCGGGCCCGGGCCGAGTTCCTTGTTAGTCTTGCAATGCACCTCGCAGGCCTGGCAGCCGATGCAGTTGGCCTCGTCGTGGCGCAGGATGTATTTGCTCATGGCGTCACGCCCCCTTGCGCTTGATCTGAACGATGGTTTCGGTCATGGCATTGGCGCCGCCGGCCGGATCGTATTCGTAAAGCATGCCGTGCTGCAGGCGCTGGTCGGCCACGCCGAGCCCGCAGGCGCGCGTCTGCAGCGGTACGGTGCGACCGAAACCATGGAACATGAATACTGCGTCCGGATGGATCAGGGGCGTGACGCGCGCGGTCATCCAGGCCGAATACGCCGGACTGCTGATGAGCACCTCGTCGCCGTCGCCGATGCCGAGCGCCTTGGCGCGCCCATCGTTGATCCACAGCGGGTTGGGCCCGGCCAGATCCCCCAGGATGGGGTTGTTAAGCGACTGGCCGCCGGTCATGACCGGCGCATGGCCGAACATGAGATGGAAGCGGTCTCCGGTCGGGACTGCGCGCGGCTGGAAGGGAGCCAGGCTGGGCAGGCCGGCCTGCTTCATCACCTCGCTCTCGATCTCGAACTTGCCCGTCGGGGTCTTGAACGGAATCTTGTCGCGCGGGAAGAACCAGGGCGCATCGGCCAGGCTGACGAAACCTTTCTCGCGCAGCTGCGCCACGGTGACGCCGGTGCCCTCGAGCTGGTAGTCCCAGAGTTCTTCGATGGTTTCGAAATCGAGCGCGTCGCCGTGCGCCAGCGGGCCCATGCGCCGCAGGATCTCGCGGAAGATCCACCAGGCCGGCCGGCTGTCGAAGCGCGGCGCGACCGCCTGGTCGCGCATGCCGAAGTTGGGCCTGCCGCCATTGTTCTGGGCGAGAATGTTGGCGCGTTCGAGATAGGTGGTCTCCGGCAGGATCACGTCGGCGAACCAGGCCGTTTCCGAGTAGTTGACGTCGATGGCGACCAGCAGCTTCAGCTTATCCAGCGCCTTCTGCAGGGCCGGCGGATCGGGCATGCAGGTCAGCGGATCGTGACGATAGGCCAGATAGGCGCCCACGGGATAGGGATCGCCCGTTTCTATCGCCCGATAGATCTGGTGCGCCATGCCGGCCACCGGATCCCATTGCGGGCGGGTCGTGCCGGCGCCGTCGGCGCGCGGCTCCTTGACCTTGGGCGAGCGATCGATCAGTTTCTTCAGGCTCTTGCGGCCGACATCCTCGGGCGTCTTGGCGAGCACGATGCCGCCCTTGACGTCGAACGAACCCATCAGGGCGTTGAGGATCAGCGCCGTGCGGCTGACGTAAAACGACTGCTTGTGGCGTGCGGTCATCCAGCCGGTGTGGAAAATCACCTGCGGCGCATCCGCGGCGATCTCGTCGACAAAGGCGCGCACTTCGGCGGCCGGTATGCCGGTATGCGGCTCCTGCCACTCGGGCGTGGTATCGCGCACGGCGGCGCGCAAATAATCCATGCCCGTGACGTAGCGTTCGACGAAGGCCTTGTCGTAGATTTCCCGTTTCAGCACTTCGTGGAGGATGGCCAGGTTCAGCGCGTAGTCGCTGTTCGGACGAATCTGCCAGTGGCGGGTGGCCTTGCAGGCGGTGGTGCTGACCCGGGGATCGATGTAGGTGCAGCGCATGCCGCGCGCGATCGCGCCCATGAATTCCTTGGCTTCCTTGACCTTGATCGATTCCGCCAGGTTGCGACCCCAGAGCACCAGGTGCTTGCAGTTCTTGATGTCGAAGCCGATGGCGCCGCGGCCGTAACCGGTCAGGCTGCGAATGGCATTGTTCGTGTTGCGCGCACAGGAAGAATCGTGGTCGAAATAGTTCGGCGAACCGAGCGCCTGGACGAAACCGCGGGAAAGATCGGTGAAGGGCCCGCCGCGATCGGACAGGGCAATGCCGCGCGGGCCCATCTCGGCAACCACCTCGCGCAATTTGTCGCAGATGTAGTCCAGCGCCTCGTCCCACGAGGCGCGCCGCCACCGGCCGGCGCCGCGCGCGCCAGTGCGGATCAGCGGCGTCTGCGGCCGCTCGTCGTCGTACTCGAAGGGAATCGCCGCCCCGCCGCGCCCGCACATGCTTTCGCCGATGGCCTTGTCGTTGGGATTGCCGCGCAGCCAGGTCACCCGGCCATTCTCGACCGTGACCTCGATCGGACAACGCGCGACGCACATGCCGCAAATGCTGAACACCGTGCGGCGACCGGGGCTGTCCACGCCGCGCACGTTGGGGGCCGAAACAGAACTCATGGCTTTCTTCCTTTTTTCATGCCGTCATCGCAGGGAATTTTTCGGGCGGACGGGCGGGGCAACGGAATGGCGCCGTTGCCCCGCCGCACGACCGCTTTCTCCCTCTTAGAACACGCCCACCAGCGACAGGCCCAGCAGCGTCAGGCCGACGACGGCGACCCGCTTGACATGGAGCGGATTGGTGCGCTTGGCGATCTGCGGCGCAATGTAGCCCGCGATGATCGCCGCCGGGAACATGACCAGGAACAGGTCGAAGTCGAAGTTGCCCAGCTGGTAATGCCGGGTGGTGCTCATCAGGGTGTTGAAGAAGATGGCGAGCAGCGAACTGCCCACCACCACGTACATCGGCAGGCCGAGCACGACGGCCATCAGCGGCACCATGAAGGGCCCGCCGCCGAAGCCGAACATCGACGAAACGATCGCGATCAGGAAGGCGCCGATGCAGCCGATGACGATATTGACCTTGAACTCGTTGCCCCAGAAATTGACGTGAATGTACATGTGTGTCTCCTGTGTCGGTCGTGCGCTTACGCCTTGGCCTTGGCGGCAGCCGCTTCCTCGGCGCGCCTCTGGAATTCCTTGAGGATCGCCTGCTCCTTCTTGTTCTTGGCGATGTAGCCCGGCGTGGTCTGCCAGAACATCAACGCCGCCAGGATGAAGAGGATCCAGCCGAAGACGAACTTGAACTGGTCGAGCGTGATGAGCGTGGTCAGGCCGGGACCGATGAAGCCGCCGGCCAGCATCGCGCAACCGAGAATGACGCCGACCTTCCAGCTGATGAACTTGATCCTGGAATAGTTGATGACGCCGCTGCCCTGCGAGAACAGCACCGTCGGCGTCACCGTGCCGGCGACGACGTTGTGCGGGATCGGGAACAGCATGAGCATCACCGGAGTGATGATGAAGCCGCCGCCGGCGCCCATCAGCACGCCAAAGGTGGCGACCGCGAGCACCAGGAAAAACGGCACCAGGACGTTCACGCTCGTGCCGGCGTTTTCCATGTAAACCACCGGGAAGCTCACCTGGTTGTCGATCGTCACGGGCTCGCTGCGCAGCTTCTTGCTGACTGCCGCCGTGATGACGTAGCTGTCGGGAGCGGAGCCCTCGGGAATATTCACATGCGCGGTGAAGGAACCGTCCTCGCCCTGCTCCACGCTGGCCGTGAACAGTCTCTCGACGGTGCGATAACGCGCTTTCATGATCTGCATCGAGCGCCGCACGCTCTCCTTTTCATCGATCTGCGGCAGGGGCGTGCCGCGTGCGCCCGTGATGCTGGCCATGATCGAAGCCTGGTAGGCGGCGATGCCCATCTTGCCCGGATTGAGGTAGGCGATTTCGCCGCCGGTGTTGCTGAGCGCGCCCGAATAAGACCAGGGCCGGCCATCCCTGATGAACTTGTCGAGGATGGGCTGCGCATCCTTGGGAACCAGGATGTGGTAGAAGGCCGGAAGATCGCTGCTGAGGTAAAGCTTGTAGGGTATCTTGCCGGTTTCGCGGTCGGGCCGGTTGTCGAAAAAGAAACCCCTGACCCTGTGCTCGTTGTAGATCTCGATATAGACCTGTCGTCCGGGTGGCGCCTTGCCGGTAATCTTCAGCATGCCGCCATTCGAAAGCGTCGTCCGGTCGACGGCGACCGTCACCTTGGGCGGCTCCTCGACGACGGGCGCAGCCGCGCTGTCGGCCGCGCGGACCAGCCCCGTGCCGGACAGCAGGCAGGCGGCGAACATCGCCAGTAAAGGTTTGCGTATCATCATTGACCCCCTTGCAGATGGTTGATATGCCGAAACGCTACATCTCCCGCAGCACCGCTGCGACTCGCCGCAGGCTACGGCCAACCGTTCCGGCGCGGAATCCGGTCGAATGTGTAGCGGACTACGCTTTTCTGCGTAATGGCCGTCCTGGGATTTGCCGCGCGGCTCGCCCGGCGCGCCGCGCCCTGGCGCGCTTTCTGCGCGCCGCCGGCCTGCTGGTTCTGCTGGTCTGGGGGGCGGCCGGCGCAGCCGCCGCTGCGC
>JAGXSN010000162.1 GCA_018333815.1 Sulfuritalea sp.
AAACGCCAGTTTGGCTACGTCAAGGTGCGCTACCGCGGACTGGCCAAGAACACGGCCCAACTGACCACGCTCTTTGCGCTGTCGAATCTGTGGATGGCGCGACGAGTATTGCTGACCGCAGGAGAGGTGCGTCCGTGATGGGCGAAACGCAGACGAATGAGCGCCGAAAGCCCCGGAACGGTGGGCTCGCATGGCAGCGGATGATCGCATTCTCGTCATTCGTCGCTTCAATCCGGTTTCGGTCGCCTCGCGCCAGTCATTGCGCAGGGTTGTTCAGATGATCCCTAGAAGAAGACAAGCTTGACGATGAAGAGCGGGAGTATCTCAAGCTCTTGTCCAAGCGGTCGGAAAAAATTGATGAAGACACGGATTTTTATGAAGCCCACCGCAGCGAAATCAAAGACGACAAGAAGCTGAAGTCTGCTTGGGATCGCTTCGTATATGGCCGCCCTATCGAAACAACCGACTTCATCGCCGGCATTTGCGCGGTTATGGAGCCACTTTACAACCGCATGCCGCCGGGCGATCAGCGCAAGCTGAAAATCAAATGCGAATCCGCGACAAAGAGAGACCTGCGATCTCTCAACTATGAAGCCGGTCTCTATTTCGCGCACCGCTACGCCGGCCTGCGTCGTCTGTTCGGCGGGATGATCGATTGGGATGTTGGCGACCTTTTCGAGTTCGACAAGCTTGTCTCCGACTGGAAAAAGGGCGACAAGGCCAAGAACAAGCTCAACACGTCCACCGCTAAACCGGCGCTGCAGCTCAAATTCGTCGTCGAATTGGAGACGACGACCGACGGGGACAGCATTCAAAAGCATTCGACGCAGCTAATCTGGCGCTATAACCCCTCATGCGTCGCGAGCCAACTGGTCGACGACTGGGGGCGGTTGACCCAAAATCCCTTCACGGCCTGCCGCACGCAGCGCGAATTCACCGCTGACAAATCGATCGATTTGGCCAACGTAAAGACGTTCATGCCGGCGTTCGATCGTGATCGCGGCTCATTCGTTCCAGCGGCCAAACCTGACCGGAATCTCGACGCGCTTTGGCGCAAAAATCTCAAAGAGTGCGTTGATCAAGGCTATCTCTCCGCCCAGGATGCCAAGACGTTGGGTGAGGCCTTCACAACCTTTGAATGTGCCTACAAGCTCGCCATCGGCGACTTCTCGACGAAAGGAGGCGGCGCCGACTCTGTACTCAATCAGACGACAGCGTACTCCGCGCTGCTCGAAACCGTCCTCACACTCGCCAAGGGTGATCGCAATCGCGACAAGCTGCTCAAGCCCCTGCTCATGATTGGTGTCGCGCCGGTCGACGGCGGCAGGCCGGCGGCCGTCATCGCGCCCTGGCATCCGATGCGCCTAGCGGCCATATGGCGAAAGTCCAAGCTTGCCGTCGATCTTGTTGGTCAGGTTCTCGGCAGCATCGAGGCGGAGGGCGATCCCAAGTTGTTCTTTCGGGATATCGCTCATGATTTCGAGCACGCGCTTTACCCCGAGATTGTACCGATCTGGACGAATGACGGCCCACAGTTCCTTACCGTAAGCGACGTGGTCGCCGACTACAGCCTGCATGAACCCCCCGTCGCCGACTCCAAAGGCGAGAACGACACCAATGAAAGCCCTGCTGAGGGCGGCTCCTGCGTTCATGACCTCGTCAAGCGCTATCTCGCCCTGCAACCGCACGAACGGTCCAACATGTCGGTCGTGCTGTTCAATTGCGATTCCGCGCGGCTGCCGCAAGCGGTCGTAACAAAGATCGGCGGCATGCAGGACGACGAAGACGACGTTCGATGCCAAGTTCTGCTGCGCCACATCGAAAGCCAGAAGCTTCGTAACATCTATTGCTCGATCTTGAGCTCCGAAACAACGGCAGATGCCTATAGCGCGAGTGAAGCCTCTCAAGACTTCATGGCCCGCTTGCGGATTTCGGTAATTGCTGACCAGGCGCCTCCGCCCAACCCCAAAGACGGCCATCCATACGATATCGTCTTTTCGCAAGATGTCATATCGCGCCACGCGCAACTTGAATGGCACCTCGAACAAAGCGAACCAGCCGATATTCGTACGTTGTTGCCATCACGCTGGTCGCGCCGCCGGCCGGCCGCCAGAGACGACCTCAAATCAGCGGTTTTCTTATGCTGCCCGGTACAAAGCGCCGAGGGCTGGGCCTATGTCTCTGCCGTCGCGAGCGTTTTCAAGGGCGACCGCGATGAATCGACATCCAAACGCCTCTTGCCCGTCCGCCAGCTCGATTTCGCCGACGGCCGGACCAAACGCATCTTCGAAGAGACCCATGATCTTGGCAATTGGGTCGTCAATTTCGATGAGCTTCTCGACCGGCGTCAGTTGATGAACCACCAGGTCCGGGTCATACGTTACAAACAGCTATCGACCCAGGGCCGCAACCTGATCATCTCTTCGCGCGCGCCAATGACACTTCTGCGCTCGATGATTGTGAGCCGCCTCAAGGCGCTGCAGCTGCCGCTGACCGATGCCGAGGTGCGGACACTGGCCGATCGCCTGATCGACGACGCCAATGATGTATCGGGTGACATCGTGCTGCGCGCGGCCACATGCGGCCAGAGCGCCAGCGAACTGATGGGCATCGTGCTGAGCCGCCGCATGTTGCGAGACGACTTGGGTACTGATCAACTGATCGGCTGGTACTTTCTTGATGACTACGCGTCCTGGCTTGGCCAGCGCGAACAACAGATCGCGGATCTGCTTGCGATCTGCCCCCAAGTAGCCGAAGACGGCACACTGCGGATTACGCTCGCTGTCAGCGAAGCGAAATACGTCGAGATCGAGAGCCTGGCCGCCAAGCGCAAAGAGTCGCAAAAACAGCTGCGCGATACGCTCGATCGCCTGGAAGACGCCATATTTGGCGATCCGGAGCGGCTCGACCGCCAGTCCTGGCTGGCTCGGCTGGCTGACCTCATGCTTGATGGTATCCGCATCCCGGCAGCCCGCGGCATCGATCTCGGCGAATGGCGTCGCGCCATGCGCGAAGGCCGCTGCGAGGTCCACCTCAAAGGCCTCTCGCACGTCTTTGTCCCAACCTCGTCCGACACTGACGATCCGACGATCGCGACCGAAGTTGCCGACGCTCGTTATGCCTATCAGGAAATCATCGGCCGCAAGGCGCTCAAGCAGCTATTGATGGCCTACTGGCACGACCAGAGCACCGCCGACGCCCGGCGCGGCATGGGCTTCTACCATATGGACTTTGAGCCAACTTGGCGTGCTCCGGGCTCTGGCGTCGCGTTTCTCCGCAGCGCTTATCGCGCGCCTGTCCGCCGGCCGGCGTCCCAGCCCGCGCTCCCAGTTCCTGAACCGACGCCGGACACGCCCGCGGAGGTGCCGACGGAACCAAGCATCGAAAATCTGCTCCCCACGCCGCTTCCCGGTGACAGCGCGCCGTTGCCCGTCGATTCTTCGCCGGCACAGGCGCAAGGTCATTGGGCCTATTCGGAGATCGGCGATTTGATCGCGTCGGCACTTCACTTAGTGCCCATCGCGCCCGAAGAGGAGGAATGGCTCAAGCAAACAGCCTTTTCGACGCGCAGCGCCCTGCAGCAGCTACAGCTTCAGGCCAAATTGATCGATTCGGCTCTTACGCCCAATTCTGCGCTACTGAAGTTCGCCGGCAACGCCAATCTGACCGTCGAGCAGGTCTTGAAGAAACGGTCCGAGCTCTTGACGACCTATGGGCTGAACGTTATCTCGGTCCGCCCAGAACCTGGTGCCGTCATGATCGCAGTGGAGCGACCCAAACGCCAGACCATCGACATCCGCTCCCTCTGGGCCGACTGGTCGCCGGCCTCGAACGGTTGGGGTAATCAGGAGCTCATGATTGCGGTGCAAGAAAACTCGGGTGCTCCTCTATTCCTCTCACCTGGGAAAGACCATGCGCCACACACGCTGATCGCAGGCAGCACCGGCAGCGGAAAATCCGTGCTGATGCAGAACATCATTCTGGGGATCGCTGCGACCAACACACCGGAACAGGCGAAGATCGTCCTGATCGATCCAAAACAAGGTGTTGACTATTTCGCTTTCGACAGGCTGCCGCATATCGACGGCGGCGTCATCGACGATCAGTTCTCGGCAACTCAGCGACTCGAAGAACTCGTAGCCGAAATGGACCGCCGCTACATACGCTTCAAGGAAACGCGCGTCTCCAATCTGGCCGCCTACAATGCCAAGGTCGCGGCAAACGAACGCCTGCCTGTCATCTGGCTCATTCACGACGAATTCGCCGAATGGATGCTTACGGAAGACTACAAGGACGCCGTGTCGGCGATCGTTCAACGGCTTGGTGTGAAGGCTCGAGCTGCGGGCATCTATCTCATTTTCGCGGCCCAGCGGCCGGATGCCAATGTTATGCCGATGCAGCTACGCTCAAACTTGGGCAATCGCCTGATTCTTCGTGTCGACTCGGAAGGAACATCCGAAATCGCTCTTGGCGAAAAGGGCGCAGAACGTCTGCTGGGTAAAGGTCACCTGTTAGCGAAACTCGAAGGTGAAAGGGGGTTGATCTACGCCCAGGTTCCATTTGTCGACACCGAGTTCGTCGAAACGCTCATCAGGAAAATGCTCAAAGAACGTGCGACCGCCTAGTTAGCGAAGTAATCGGGCCGCGTCCGCAAATCGCCCCGAAGCAAGTCAACGCGACTGCCATGAAAATCAATCACTTGAGATGACTTACTTTAGAGGGTGGCACGTCCCATCAGCTTTGAGTGCGCGACATCGCGCTCGGAGTCGCCCTGACTCAGCCGAATCAGGGCCTGGCGGTACCCGAGCATCTTAGTGTTCCTGCGGGCCGCCGCTCTCCTCCTGCCGAACAAGAAGCCGGCAGGGTAGCGGCGGATTGCAAGGTCGAGACATCCCTCAGAGGTTGACTGACTCCATTACGCCGCCCGAGCACCTACTGACTCCTGCGTGCCAGTCAGTGACAACATGGTCGTGCGGTGTTCCACATTCTTTGCGGCACAAAGCGAAAACGTGCCACAGCATCTAGCCATTCGCTTCAAGAGGGAATGGCACGATGGAACAGACCTGCCGACGCACTTCCGCAAGGCCTTCGCTGGCTGTGCTGCTGGCCGTGTCGTTATTGGGCCTGCAACCCGCCATCGCCGACGACACCCTGGAGCGTGAGCAGCTCGCCGCGCTCGCCAGCCAGCTCGACCTGATCGACCGCCTCGCCGAGCACGCCGCCAATACCGCTCCGCAGGAACGCGCCCGCTACCACTTCGACTACGCCCGACTGAGAGACGACCTGAAGCGCGTGCGCACCGGTGTGCAGGACTTCCTCGTGCCCCAGCGCGCCCAGCCGCGCGACCCCGTTCCGCTGGCCGGCGACTACGTGCACCTCGAAGAGCGGAAGGAGCCCTCGCCGTGACCGCCGACCAGATCGCCGCCTTCCAGGCCAATGGCGGGG
>JAGXSN010000163.1 GCA_018333815.1 Sulfuritalea sp.
CCCATGGGAGCCTGGAGCATCTGGCATTGGCTGGTCGTTCTGGTGATCGTGTTGCTGGTGTTCGGCACGAAAAAGCTGCGCAACATCGGCCAGGATGTCGGTGGTGCGGTGAAGGGCTTCAAGGATGGCATGAAGGACGCCAACTCGCCCGAAACCGAGACCAAGCAGGTCGAAAACCAGACCGGCGCCACCATCGAGGGCGAGGCGCGCAAGGAGCAGAACAAGTCCTGACGGGGCGCGCCGTCCCGCCAGCGCCGACTTGCCCGAAGCCCCGCCATGTTCGATATCGGATTCTCCGAACTGATGTTGATCGCCCTGGTCGGGCTGATCGTCATCGGGCCGGAGCGCCTGCCGCGGGTGGCGCGCACCGCCGGCCACCTGCTCGGCCGCCTGCAGCGTTACGTCAGCGACGTCAAGGGCGACATCAGCCGGGAAATGCAGCTCGAGGACCTGAAAAAGCTGCAGGCCCAGATGGAGGAGCAGGCGCGCAGCGTCGAGCAACAGGTGAATGAACGGATGAGGACCGTCGAGTCCGAACTCAATCAGTCGATTCTGGCCGCGGCCGAAGCCGGCCCGGCTTCGCCCCCGCCCCCGCCTGCCGTCGCCCCGCCTGCCGCCGCCCCGTCGGTCGCGCGGCTGTCGGACGACAAGCCCACCGCCTGATGGAAGACAAGCAGGAAAGCTTCATCTCCCACCTGGTCGAACTGCGCGACCGGCTGATCCGCGCCCTCCTCGCCGTGCTGCTGATCTTCCTCGCCCTGGTCAACTGGGCGCGCGACATCTACACGCTGCTGGCCGCGCCGATGCTGGCCGCCCTGCCCGACGGCGGCCACATGATCGCCACCGACGTGGCGAGCGCCTTCTTCGTGCCGATGAAGGTGACCCTGATGGTGGCCTTTCTCATCGCCCTGCCCTATGTGCTCTACCAGGCCTGGGCCTTCGTCGCGCCGGGCCTCTACCGCCACGAGAAGAAGCTGGCCATGCCGCTGGTGCTGGCCAGCGTGCTGCTTTTTTTTGTCGGCATGAGCTTCGCCTACTTCATCGTCTTCCCGACCGTGTTCGCCTTCATCAACGCCTTCGCCCCCGAGGGCGTGGCGGTGATGACGGACATCGACAAGTATCTGTCCTTCGTCCTGACGACCTTTCTCGCCTTCGGCCTCACCTTCGAGGTGCCCGTGGTCGTGATCGTGCTGGTGCGGGCGGGGATGGTGAGCGTGGAAAAGCTGAGGGAAATCCGCCCCTACGTGATCGTCGGCGCCTTCGTCGTCGGCGCGATCTTCACGCCGCCCGACGTGCTTTCGCAGTTCATGCTGGCGGTGCCGATGTGGCTGCTCTACGAACTGGGCATCGTGCTGGCGCAGATCATCGGCAAGTCCGCACGCGCCGAGGCGGAGGCCCGCCGATCGTCCGCCGATGCGGAGATGAACGGCGAACTCGACAAGGCGGAAGCGGAATCCGTCGCCAACCGCAGCCGCGACTGATCAGCGGTCGGGCCGCGGCCGCTTGCCGACGAGGATGTGCACGCCGAGCGGTTTGCCGGCGCGCAGCAGGCCGAAGGTCGCCTTCTCGCCCGGCGTCAGGGCGGCGATCAGCTCCAGCATCGCCTGGGCATCCTGCACCGGCTTGCCGGCGACTTCCAGCAGGACGTCGCCCGGCCGCACGCCGGCCTTGTCGGCCGGGCTGCCGCGCATCACCCCGGCGATCAACGCGCCCGTCTCGGCCTGCAGTCCGAAGGATTCGGCCAGCTCCGGCGTCAGATCCTGCACCTCGACGCCGATCCAGCCGCGCGTCACCGTGCCGGTCCGGATGATCTGCTCCATCACGTTCTTCGCCAGCGAGACCGGGATGGCGAAGCCGATGCCCATCGAGCCGCCGCTTTGCGAGAAGATCGCGGTGTTGATGCCGACCAGATGGCCGTTGCTGTCCACCAGGGCGCCGCCCGAGTTGCCCGGATTGATCGCCGCGTCGGTCTGAATGAAATTCTCGAAGGTGTTGATGCCCAGCTGCGTGCGTCCCAGCGCCGAGACGATGCCCGAGGTGACGGTCTGGCCGACGCCGAAGGGATTGCCGATCGCCAATACGACGTCGCCGATGCGCAGCGAGTCGGCCGGAGCGAAGACGAGCGGCGTCAGCGGCCGGTCGCTGGCGATGCGCAACACGGCGAGATCGGATTCGGGGTCGCTGCCGACCAGCTGGGCCCGGAACTTGCGCCCGTCGTGGAGGGCGATCTCGATCTCGTCGGCCGATTCGATGACGTGGTTATTGGTCAGCACCAGACCGTCGGCGGAGACGATCACGCCGCTGCCCAGCCCGGAGCGGCGCTGGGTTTCCGGCCCGAAGCGGTCGCCGAAAAAGTGGCGGAACACCGGATCGTTGAGGAAGGGATGGCGGCGCACCTCCTGGCTGGTGAAGATGTGCACGACGGCGGGCAGGGCGGCTTGCGCCGCGTCGGCATAGCTGACCACCCTGCGCTCATCCGGCGCCGGCGTCGCCTGCTGGATGGTCACCTGATGCGGGATGCCCTCGCCGGCCTGGCGCCAGGCCAGCCACTCCGGCTTGAGGGTCTGGACGACGAACAGCGCGGCGACGCTGATGGTCACCGTTTGGGCGAAAATGAGCCACAATCGTTTCATGGCGGCGAGGACAAGGAGAAGGAATGCGACGCGAGGAGCTGACGGATTATCTTGATGGCATGCTGCTGCCGGAACGCTACCGGGATTATTGCCCAAACGGACTGCAAGTGGAAGGTCGCGGCGGCATCGACCGCATCGTCTGCGGCGTCACCGCCAGCCAGGCCCTGATCGCGGCGGCGGTCGAACGCGGCGCGGACGCGCTCCTGGTGCATCACGGCTGGTTCTGGCAGAACGAGGACGGCCGCATCACCGGATTCCGCAAGCGGCGCTTGCAAACCTTGCTCGCTCACGACATCAACCTGTTCGCCTACCACTTGCCGCTCGATGCGCACGCCGAACTGGGCAACAACGCACAGCTCGCCCTGCGCCTCGGCTGGCAAGTCACCGGCCGTTTCGCCGAGCAGGAGATCGGCTTCCTCGGCGCCGTCCCCATCGACGCGGCGGAGC
>JAGXSN010000164.1 GCA_018333815.1 Sulfuritalea sp.
GGCCGGCGAACGGCTCGTCGCCTCCCGCCTGCTGATTCGCAACGAAAGCATGTGGATCATCCTGAAAACCACCTACGACGAGTCAGTGGCGGCCATCGCGCCCGGTCGGCTGCTGCTGCAGGCCACCCTGGAATACGTCCTGGCCATCCGGCCGGGCGCCCGAGTGGAGTTCTACACCAACGCCAACCGCGACCAGGCCGAATGGGCCACCGAACTGCGCCCCATCTCGCATCACCAGATCCTGCGCGGCCCGTTCGCCGCCGGTTTGCTCGCCATCGCCAGACCCTCCTTTCCCGGCCAGGGAAAGTCGGGCGCCATTCCACGCACAACCGGGAGGGAACAGCCGTGATCGGAAGAATCCGGCTGCTCCGCGACTCGATGGGGCCCGGCAACACCCTGCTTTATCTGACGAGCAGGGTGTTGCAGCTGGCCAGCCGCGGCCGTGTGCGGCTGGTCCGCTATCTGGTCGTGGCACAGCCGGTTCCCCCCGCCCCCCTTCCGGGCTGCAGACCCTCCCCCGCATCCTCGGTGGCGGCAGTCTTGCCGGCAAACCCCCTGTGCGCCTCGTTCCCGCGGCCGCAGGAGATCATTGCCCGGCGCTTCGCCAACGGCGACACTTGCCTGGTCGCCACGGTCAATGGGCGCTTCGCCGGATTTCTCTGGTATGCCCGGAACCACTACGAGGAAGACGAAGTGCGATGCAATTACGTCCTCGCCGATTACGCCACGACCGCCTGGGACTACGACGTTTATGTCGAACCGGAGTTCCGCCTCGGCCGCACCCTGAGCCGGCTGTGGGCCGCCGCCCATGCGCAATTGCGCGCGGAGGGCATCCGCTGGACCTTTTCGCGCATCTCGGCGTTCAACGCCAACTCGCTGAATTCGCACCGGCAGCTGGGCGCACGCCCCTTCGCGACGCTGACCTTCCTTTGCCTGGGGCCGCTTCAATTGGGCTTCGGGCTGCCTGGGCGCCGCGTGCACCTGTGCGTCGGCGCGCGCGGCAGGCCGGAATACAGACTGCCCCATGCCGAGAACGTCCGGGGCGGCCTGAGCCGGGTTGCGCCCGCGCCGATCAACAAACCGCCCCCGCCGCCACAAAATACGGGTTGAGCAGCTGCCCCGTATCGGCATAGCCGAGCGGCCGGCCTTCCAGCGTGCGCACCGAACCTCCCGCCTGTTCCACCACGCATTGCGCCGCCCCCGTATCCCATAGCGAGGTCGGCCCCAGCCGCGGGTAAAGGTCGGCCTGGCCCTCGGCCACCAGGCAGAACTTCAGCGAACTGCCCATCGGCGCCAGTTCGTATTCCCCCAGGTCGGCGAGGAAAGCCGCCAGCCTGTCGCCGCCGTGCGAACGGCTGCCCACCACGCGCCAAACCGTTCCGGGCCGATGTTTCGCCGCTGCGATCGATTGTCGCGCCGCGCCCCGCGTCTGACGAAACGCGCCAATGCCCTCGGCCGCCAGATAGCTCACCCCGAGCGCCGGAGCATGGACGACGCCGAGCACCGGCCGGCCGGCCTCGATCAAGGCGATATTGACCGTGAATTCGCCGTTGCGCTTGATGAACTCCTTGGTGCCGTCGAGCGGATCGACCAGCCAGTAACGTCCCTGTCGATCCGGACCGGGAAAGGAAGCCACGTCCTCTTCCGAAAGGAGGGGCAAGGCCGGAGACAACGCTGCCAGCCGGGTCGCGATCAAACGATGGGCGCGCTCGTCGGCCTCGGTCAGCGGCGAGTTGTCGGCCTTCCGGTTTATGGCCAGCCCTGCTGCGGCGCGGGCATACACGGCCATGATCTCGTCCCCGGCCGCACCGGCGATCGCAACGATCCGATCGAGCAGTTCCGGCCGATCGGTCACGTCGCGGCCCGCGATCCGGTCTGGATCACGCCCCGCCCGTGCCGCCGCGAGTCGGCGCTGGCGGGACGGCATGGGATTTTCAAACTCACCCCTTACTCTTTGGCCTGCTGGCGATCCGGAATCGATTCCGGCTTCCGGTCATCTTTCCCCTCGGGCCTCGCAACGGTCGGCTCCGTCCACTTGCCGGCTTTTTCGAGCTTGTTGCGCAAGCCGGGCAGCGGGAAACCCAGCCGATAGGCCTTGTGGGCGCTGACCAGCGCCCTGTCGTAGTCCTTCAGGTCAAAATATGCCAAACCGAGGTTGTAATAAATGTTAGCGTTGTCGCCAGCCAATTGAAGCGCCTCTTCCAGTTTCTTGGTGGCTTCCGATTTCATCCCCTTTTGCATCAAATAAACACCGTGCAGAGACTTCACTACGGCATCTCCAGGTGCAAAACGCTCGGCTCGATCGAAACGACAAGCGACCGAGATTTTCATGCCATCCGGATGCTCAGACTTGGTCTTCTTTGCATAATTGATCAGGGACATCAAGGCACGGTGATGGTTAGGGAACACATTCAGCGTATAGCCCAGGTCCTGCGATGGATTCATCCAGTTCTCGCCACCGCGCAATAACTCGACCTTGGGCGTGAAGTGCGCCCGTTCGACCAACTGCCGGGTTTCAGCGCTCGCCGTCCGATAGTCAAAAGGTCCATAGTGATTTCTAAGGCTGCCGCAATCGATTTCGCCGCCCCTCGCCTGCATCGGGGAAATGGATAGCACGACCGAAAACAGCAACAACATGTTGGCGCAAAGCTTCAATGTCATCTCAACAACCTCTCACATAGTCACTCTCACATAGTCATTTGGCCGGCATCAATGCCGAACAATATTGTTAGGATACAAGACTATTGACCCTAGCTTGACGGTCACTGCCCCAGCCAATTCCAGCGACGGCCTACCTCACAAAATAAACCATACATGAGCACCCGCCACCCCTACCGTCGCAATCTGGTTCGTGATGCATTCTCGCTACGCACCCATCAACTCGGCCGCCGGGTCATCAGTGGCGCCGGATTCCAGTTTCTGTCGATTGCCCTGCGCACCATTATCACCATTGCCTCGACGGCAATCCTCGCCCGGCTACTGATGCCATCAGATTTTGGGCATGTCTCGATGGCTACGGTGGTCACCGAACTGGCCGCCCTATTCGCCAACTTCGGTCTGACCCAGATCCTTATCCAGCGCCAGCGTATCACCCGCTTGCAGATGGATACCGTTTTCTGGGCCTCACTGGCGCTTGGCATAAGTCTGGCCATTATCGTTTTCGGTGCATCATTTTTTGCCAGTTTGTTGTTCAATGACGAGAAAGTAGGCGAACTGCTGCGCGTCTTATGCCTGACTTTCGTGTTCGGCGGGCTGACTGCCGTACCCTGGGTCGTGCAAATGCGGTTGATGCGTTTCCGCACCGAATTCTGGATACAAATCACAATCGTGATCACCCGCACTCTCGTTGCCATTGCCTGTGCCTATCAAGGCATGGGGGCATGGAGCCTGGTCGCCGGTGCACTCACCGGGAGCCTGATGGGTGTGATTCTTGGGTTCATCGTGGTTCCCTATCGCCCCAGATTCCGTTTTCACGGCGCATTCCTGAAAGCTACCTGGCGTACCAGCGGCAGCTACTTCGGTGGAGGGATGCTCTTTTATGCCAACATGAATCTGGACTTGATCCTGATCGGGCGACAACTCGGTGCCGAATCACTGGGTTATTACCAAAACGCACGCTCGCTCACTGACGAAATTCGTGGCCGTATCGCGATACCGCTGCAGCACGTTCTCTTTCCCGCGTTCTCCGCCGTTCAAAATGAACCCTTACGAGCGCAGGAGATGTTCCTGCGTAGTGGACGAATTCTGGCTGCGATTGTCATCCCGATTGGCATCGGTGTCATGGCACTTGCCCCTGAAATAGTCCCCGTGCTGTTTGGCGATAAATGGTTGCCCATGATCCCGATACTGAGCATGCTTGGCATCAGTGCCGCCGTACGTGCAAGCACAGCCATTGCCTCTCCGGTCATCAATGCTCACAACAAGGTCAGCACTGCGCTCAAGTATCAAATTGTCAGCACGGCGTTATTGGTGACAGGAATCATCGTCGCCCTGCCGTACGGACTAGTCGCAGTGGCTGCCGCACAAGCCATTGTCGTCTTTTACAGTCTTGTGCCATTCAGGTTTGCACTTGGCTTGCTCGGGTTGGGACTACCGGCAATGTGGCACGTGCTTGGACCGCCCTCTGTAGCTTCTGCCGCTGCAGCTACGGCCATTTTCATACTGCGTCCTTACTCGGTTGAATGGCTTGGCCAACCAGGTTGGATGCTCATTTTTCACACATTCACTTCGGCAACCCTATATCTGGCTGTTTTGTTATTGCAGTCGCGCCGATATCTTGGGGATATTAGGTCAATCATCAACTCCTATTTGCGTCGCTCATGACCCAAAAACAAAACTAACCTTCAACTCCATCTGATAAGGCGTAGAAGGACACGAATAATAATCCTAATAGGGTTATGTGTCGTCGGCCACCTCAACTCATCAAGAGTCATACTGACGAGTTTATTTGGAATAATCTTTGATACCAATTTAGCAGAACGCGGAATTGCGTATCCTTTCTTTTCTATCTCATCTTTTATTTCTTTAAGTAAAGCATCTTCGGCTGTTCACGGGTTTCCTACGGCAGAAATCTTGGCCTGACATGATGCCTTCTGCATTTTGGTATAGAGGAACGACGG
>JAGXSN010000165.1 GCA_018333815.1 Sulfuritalea sp.
CGGCGGCGATGATGCGGCCGCCGCCCTCGCCGCCCTCGGGCCCGAGGTCGACGAGCCAGTCGGCCGTCTTGATCACGTCGAGGTTGTGCTCGATGACGACCACGGTGTTGCCATGATCGCGCAGGCGGTGCAGCACGGTCAGCAGCAGTTCGATGTCGGCGAAGTGCAGGCCGGTGGTCGGCTCGTCGAGGATGTAGAGGGTGCGGCCGGTGTCGCGCTTGGAGAGTTCGAGGGCCAGCTTGACGCGCTGCGCCTCGCCGCCGGACAGGGTGGTGGCCGACTGGCCGAGCTGGATGTAGGTGAGGCCGACGTCGATCAGCGTCTGCAGCTTCCTCGCCACGGCCGGCACAGCGGAGAAGAATTCGTGCGCCTGCTCGACGGTCATCCGCAGCATGTCGTAGATGGTCTGGCCCTTGTAGCGGATTTCCAGCGTTTCGCGGTTGTAGCGCTTGCCGTGGCAGACGTCGCAGGGGACGAAGATGTCGGGCAGGAAGTGCATCTCGACCTTGATCATGCCGTCGCCCTGGCAGGCCTCGCAGCGGCCGCCCTTGACGTTGAAGGAGAAGCGGCCCGGCCCGTAGCCGCGTTCGCGCGCCTGCGGCACGCCGGCGAACAGCTCGCGGATCGGCGTCAAGAGGCCGGTGTAGGTGGCCGGGTTGGAGCGCGGCGTGCGGCCGATGGGACTTTGGTCGACGCTGATGACCTTGTCGAAGAATTCGAGACCCAGGATCTCGTCGTGCGCGGCCGGCTCGAGCGCCGAGCCGTAGAGGTGGCGCGCGGCGGCGGCGTGGAGGGTGTCGTTGATGAGGGTGGACTTGCCCGAGCCCGAAACGCCGGTCACGCAGGTGAGCAGACCGACCGGGAGGGCGAGGTCGACCGCCTTGAGGTTGTTGCCCGCGGCGCCCAGGATCCTGAGCTGGCGCGTCGCATCGGGCGGCCTGCGGCGGGCCGGCGTCTCGATCCGGCGCCGGCCGGACAGATAGGCGCCGGTGAGCGACTCGGGGTTGGCCGCCACTTCGCCGGGCGTGCCCCGGGCGACGATGCGCCCGCCGTGCTCGCCGGCGCCCGGCCCCATGTCGACCACGTAGTCGGCCGCCGCGATGGCTTCCTGATCGTGTTCGACCACGATCACCGTGTTGCCGATGTCGCGCAGGCTGGCGAGCGTGCGCAGCAGGCGAGCGTTGTCGCGCTGGTGCAGGCCGATCGAGGGTTCGTCGAGCACATACATCACGCCGGTGAGTCCCGAGCCGATCTGCGACGCAAGCCGGATGCGCTGGGCCTCGCCGCCCGAAAGGGTTTCGGCCGAGCGGTCGAGCGAGAGATAGTCGAGCCCGACGTTGATGAGGAAGGACAGGCGCGCGGTAATCTCCTTGACGATCTTTTCGGCCACCTGGGCCTTGTGCCCCGCCAGTTCCAGCAGGTTGAAGAAGTCGCGGCAGTCGATGAGGGAGAACCGGCCCGCTTCAGTGATCGTCTTGCCGCCGACCAGCACGTGGCGCGCCTCCCGGCGCAGCCGGGCGCCATCGCACTCGGGACAGGGCTTGTGGTTGAGGTATTTGGCCAGCTCCTCGCGCACCATCTGGCTGTCGGTCTCGCGGTAGCGCCGCTCGAGGTTGGGAATGATGCCCTCGAAGGGGTGGGCGCGCTCGATGCGCGCGCCCTTCTCGTTGAGGTAGCGGAAGCGGATCGGCTCGCGGCCCGAGCCGTGAAGGACGATGGCCCGAACGTCCTCGGGCAGTTTCTCGAATTCCCGCTCGGAATCGAAGCCGTAGTGCGCGGCGAGCGATTCGATCATCTGGAAATAGAACTGGTTGCGCCGGTCCCAGCCCTTGATGGCCCCGGAAGCGAGCGACAGGTGGGGATAGGCGACGACGCGCGCCGGGTCGAAGAACTGGATCTGGCCCAGGCCGTCGCATTCCGGGCAGGCGCCCATCGGGTTGTTGAAGGAAAAGAGGCGCGGCTCCAGCTCCTGCAGCGCATAGCCGCAGTGCGGGCAGGCGAACTTGGCGGAAAACAGGTGCTCGCGCATTGATTCGTTATTGCCGTCCATCTCGACCGCGAGGCAGCGCCCCTCGGCATGGGTCAGCGCGGTCTCGAAGCTCTCGGCCAGGCGCTGGCGCTGGTCGGCGCGCACCTTGAGACGGTCGACGACGACATCGACCGAGTGCTTCCGCGACTTGGCCAGCTTCGGCAGCGCGTCGATGTCATGGACCTTGCCATCCACCCGCAGGCGCACGAAGCCCTGCGCCTTGAGTTCGGCGAACAGGTCCTGCTGCTCGCCCTTGCGGTTGGCCACCACCGGGGCGAGGATCATCAGCCGGGTGTCCGCGGGCAGCGCCAGGACATGGTCGACCATCTGCGCCACGCTCATCGATTCCAGCGCGACGCCATGTTCGGGGCAGTGCGGCGTGCCGGCGCGCGCGTAGAGCAGGCGCAGGTAGTCGTGGATCTCGGTGACGGTGCCGACCGTCGAGCGCGGGTTGTGGCTGGTCGCTTTCTGTTCGATGGAGATCGCCGGGCTCAGGCCCTCGATCAGGTCGACATCCGGTTTTTCCATCAGCTGCAGAAACTGGCGCGCGTAGGCCGAGAGCGACTCGACATAGCGGCGCTGGCCCTCGGCGTAGAGCGTGTCGAAGGCGAGCGAGCTCTTGCCGGAACCGGACAGGCCGGTGATCACGCTGAGCCGGTTGCGCGGCAGGTCGAGATTGACGTTCTTGAGGTTGTGGGTGCGCGCGCCGCGGATCCTGATCGTTTCCATGCGGTGTGGGACAAAATGGCGAACCCGTCACTATACGTAAAAATCCCGTTCGTCCGATGACCCCGTCAGGTTTTCGGTTCCCGTCTTGCACGATCGGCGCTCCATGAATGCAACTGGGTTGATAACATACAGACCATGCGCACCAACATCATTCTTGATGACGATCTGGTTGCCCAGGCGATGAAGGCGGGGCCGTTCAAGACCCGCAAGGAGGCGGTGGCCGCCGGCTTGCGCCTGTTTGCGCGCCAGGCGGCCTATCGCGCCTTGCGCGCCCAGGGCTTGACGATCGACAGCCCCGTCGATGTGCCGCCGGCCGGTTTCTGCATCGAACACGGCCATGCGCTCCTGCACAGCGAGCGCGATTTCGATGCCCTCGAAGCCGAGCGCGGGCTGCCCGTCTGGCGCCACTGACATCCGACATTCCCCGCGCCCCATGCTTTCCCCCACGACCGATGCCATGACCCCCGCCGAGTGGCGCACGGGGGCCGTGCTGGCCGGGATCTTCGGTCTGCGCATGCTGGGCCTCTTCCTGATCCTGCCGGTGTTTGCGGTGCTGGCCGCCGGACTGCCCGGCGGCGACGACGCCCTGCTGGTCGGTTTCGCCCTCGGGGCCTACGGCCTCACCCAGGCCTTCCTGCAGATTCCCTTCGGCATCGCCTCCGACCGGATCGGCCGCAAGCCCGTGATCGTCGCCGGCCTTCTGGTGTTCGCCGCGGGCAGCTTCCTCGCCGCCGCCGCGCCGGATATCCACTGGATGATCGTCGGCCGCGTGCTGCAGGGCGCGGGCGCCGTTTCCGCCGCCGTCTCGGCGCTCGCCGTCGACCTCACGCGCGAGCAGCACCGCACCAAGATCATGGCGATGATCGGCGCCTCGATCGGCCTGGTCTTCGCCGCGTCGCTGGTGATCGCGCCGCCGCTCGCCGCCGTCATCGGGCTGGCGGGAATGTTCGCGCTGACCGGCGCGCTGGCGCTCGCGGCGATCATCCTCCTGTTGGCCGTCGTTCCCGATCCGAAGACGGCTGCGGGGGATGCCGTCCCGCGGGCGCCGACTTCGGGCCGGCAGGGGCGCTCGCCCTTCTTGGTCGTGCTGTTCGACGCCAGGCTGGCGCGCATGAATTTCGGCGTCTTCGCGCTGCATCTGATGCAGACCGCGCTGTGGGTCGTCGTCCCGCCCGCGCTGGTCGCCGCCGGACTCGCCGCCGCAGCGCACTGGAAGATCTATCTGCCCGCCGTGCTGCTGTCGCTCGCCGCGATGGTGCCGGCGATCGTCGCCGCCGAGCGCAAGGGCCGCATGCGCCCGATCTACGTCGGCGCGGTGGCGCTGCTCGTCGCGGTGCAGGTCGGGCTGGCCCTGTTCGGCGCCGGGCTGTGGGGCATCGCGCTCTGGCTGCTGCTGTTCTTCGTCGCCTTCAACATCCTCGAAGCCCTGCAACCTTCCCTGATCTCGCGCCTCGCGCCGGCGGAGGTCAAGGGGGCGGCGCTGGGCATCTACGGCACGACGCAGTCGGCCGGCCTGTTCCTCGGCGGCCTGCTGGGCGGCTGGCTGGTCAAGCATTTCGGCAATCCCGCGGTGCATCTGGCCTGCGCCGCGATTGGTATCATCTGGCTCGTGCTGGCGCTCAGGATGCAGGGGCCGCAACCACGGACGAACTAGGGAGACGACATGGCATCGGTAAACAAGGTGATTCTGGTGGGCAATCTCGGCGCGGATCCCGAGACGCGCTATATGCCGAACGGCGACGCCGTGGCCAACATCCGGCTGGCCACCACCGAAAGCTGGAAGGACAAGAACAGCGGCGAGAAGAAAGAACTCACCGAGTGGCACCGCGTGGTGTTCTACCGCAAGCTCGCGGAAATCGCCGGGCAGTATCTCAAGAAAGGCTCGCAGGTGTACATCGAAGGCCGCATCCGCACCCGCAAGTGGCAGGACAAGGACGGCCAGGACCGCTACACGACCGAGATCGAGGCCGGCGAGATGCAGATGCTCGGCCGGCGCGAAGGCATGGGCGGCGGCTCGGGCGACGCGGCGCCGCGCGAGGGCGGCGGCCGGCCGGCCCAGTCGGCCCCGGCCGGCAGCGGCTTCAACGACGTCGAGGACGACATTCCGTTCTAGATGAAACGCAAGCGCCGCAGCCTGCGCGATCGACAAGGCCGCCGACAAGGCTACCGCCGCCTGATTTTCTCCAGCAGGGCGGTCGTCGAGCGCGGGTGGATGAAGGGGATGGAATGCACCCGGCCGCCCCAGCCGAGCACTTCGGGTGCGCCGACGATGGCGTCCGCCGGCCAGTCGCCGCCCTTGACCAGCACCTCGGGCCGGCATTCGAGGATGCGCTGCAGGGGAGTGTCCTCGTCGAACCAGGTGACCAGCGCCACGCTTTCGAGCGCCGCCAGCACCGCCACGCGATCTTCGAGCGCATTCACCGGCCGGGCCGCGCCCTTGCCGAGGCGCTTCACCGAGGCGTCGGTGTTCACCGCGACGACGAGGCTGGCGCCGAGGCTGCGCGCCTGGGCGAGATAGGTGACATGACCGCGGTGCAGGATGTCGAAACAGCCGTTGGTGAATACCAGCGGCCGCGCCAGCGCGGCGGCGCGCGCCGCCAGCTGCGCCGGGGCGCAGAGCCGGGCCTCGAAAGCGGGCGCGCCGTAGTCCAAATTACTGCTTCGACCCCGGTGCGGATTGGGGCGCGGTCTGGGGCGACAGGCGGGCGGCCTCGGCCTCGTCGATGATCTCGAAGACGCGCACGACCTTGCGCACGCCGCCGGTGGTGCGCGCGATCTCGACCGCGGCGTCGGCTTCCTTCTGCGTGACGAGGCCCATCAGATGCACCACGCCGACCTCGGTGACCACCTTGACGTGATTGGCGGAGAACCGGTTGGCGTCGATGAAGCGCGCCTTGACCTTGGAGGTGATGAAGGCGTCGTTGGCGCGCGTCGCCAGGGTGCTCACCGGCCCGATCTGCAGTTCGTTGCTGAGCGCCTTGACGTTCGGCACCGCAGAGACGATTTTCTCGACCTCGGCTTTGGCGGCGGCATCCGGCACCTCGCCGGCGAGCAGCACGGTGCGGTTGTAGCTGGTGACATTGACGTGGGTGTTGTTGCCGAATCTCTCCGCAATGCGGTTGCCGGCGCGCAGTTCGATGGCCTGGTCGGTGACCTGCACCTCCGCGGCGCGCCGGTCGGCGAAGGCGAGGGCGCCGGCGCCGACGCCGACGGCGGCCGCGCCGAAGCAGCCGGACAGCACGGGCACGAGAGCGGCCAGCAGGATCAGGATTTTTGCGTTCATGGGGTTTCTCCGAGAATGAGCGCGTCGATGCCGTCGCACAGGCAGTGCAGGATCAGGAGATGGACTTCCTGGATGCGCGCGGTGCGATCGGCCGGGACGCACAGGTGAAGGTCCTCCGACCCGAGCCGCGCGGCGATGGTTCCCCCGCCCCTGCCGGTGAGCGCCACGACGCGCACGCCGACGGCATGGGCCGCCTCGATCGCCCGCATGACGTTGGGCGAATTGCCCGAGGTGGAGATGGCCAGCAGCACGTCGCCCGCCCGGCCCAGGGCCGTCACCTGCTTGGCGAAGATTTCCTCGTAGGCGTAGTCGTTGGCGATCGCGGTCAGGGTCGAGGTGTCGGTGGTGAGCGCGATCGCCGCCAGCGGCGCGCGCTCCTTTTCGAAGCGATTGAGCAGCTCGGCGGCGAAATGCTGGGAATCGGCGGCCGAGCCGCCGTTGCCGCAGGCCATGACCTTGCCGCCGGCGCGCAGGGCGGCGGCCAGCGCGCGGATCGCGGCCTCGATGGGAACGGCGAGCGCGGGCAGCGCGCCTTGCTTGGCGGCGATGCTGTCCTCGAACTGGGACTGGATGCGACGGGCGAGGCTCATGGCCGGCCGATTCTAGCCCGGCCCGGCGGGCGCCCTGACGGGGAAAAGACGGTCAAAGCCGCACGAATACCTCGATTCGCACCCGGCGCCAGGGGTTGGGATGGCGCACGAGCGCGCCGATGCGCCCTTCGACCGGCTCGCCGCGATCCAGCGCCGCCGCCACGGCCTCGTTCTCCGCGCGGGGGAGATAACCGAGCTTCATCCCCCGCCACTCCACCCGCACCGCGCGCGGGTCATGGGGATTGGCGGG
>JAGXSN010000166.1 GCA_018333815.1 Sulfuritalea sp.
TTCCCGCCGCTGGCCCAGCCAGAAGGCCAACAGGGCCAGCAGCGCGGCGCCGGCCAGGGTGGCCAGCCAGCCGCCGATCGGGCCGGGAACCTCCTGAATCACGGTTTTTTCGATCACCACCGGGGCAGGCGGCGGGGCAGGGGGCGCGACGACCGGCGGCGCGCCGAAGTCGGGCAGGCCTCTCAGCATGCGCTCGATTTCGACTACCAGGGCGTCGATGTGCGTCAGGCTTTGCAGGATGCCGTCGATGAGTCGCCTGTCTTCCCGGGCCCAACGCTGGAAGGCTTCGTCCGGAATGGTGCGGACGACCGGGGCGGCGGCGGGACCGGCCCGCTCCGGCGGGGCGGGGCCCTGCGCCTGCGCGAGAAAAGGCCAGGCCAGAAAAACACAGGCCAGCACCTTCATGCGCAGCTGCGGGGAGCGTGGCCTCAAGATCGCGGATCGAGTGCGGGAATGTCGCATGCCGCGATTGTGCCGACCGCCTTCGATGCCGAAAGCTTAATTACAGGGGCATTGCGCCGCTATACGCCCGATTTGAGCCGGCCGCCGAATTTTTGCCGCAGCCGGACGGTTACAATCAGACGCAAAACAATCGCACGTTGCCGGCAGCCGGGAAGTTTTTGCACAGTCAGAGGGTCTTATCAAGTGAAAATTCACGAGTATCAGGGCAAGGAAATCCTGAGGAAGTTCGGTGTGGCCACCCCGCGCGGCATTCCCTGTTTTTCCGTCGATGAGGCCGTCAAGGCGGCCGAACAGTTGGGCGGCAATGTCTGGGTGGTGAAGGCCCAGATCCATGCCGGCGGCCGCGGCAAGGGCGGCGGCGTCAAACTGGCGAAATCGCTCGACGAGGTGCGCCAGCACGCCGCCAGCATCCTCGGCATGCAGTTGAAGACCCACCAGACCGGCCCGCAAGGCCAGAAGGTGCGGCGCCTGCTGATCGAGGACGGCGCCGACATCAGGAAGGAATACTACGTCGCGGCGCTGACCGACCGCGCCACCCAGAAGGTCGCCATGATGGCCTCCTCCGAGGGCGGCATGGACATCGAGGAAGTGGCCCGCAATCGCCCGACGGCGATCATCAAGGTCTTCGTCGACCCGCTGGTCGGTCTGACCGACGCGCAGGCCAGGGAACTCGCAGCCGGCATCGGCGTTCCCGCTGACGCCCAGGCTCAGGCCATCGACACCTTCAAGAAGCTCTACACCTGTTACATGGAAACCGATGCCTCGCTGGCGGAAATCAACCCGCTGATCCTGGAAGGAGGCGTGGCTGGAAAAGCGGGCAACATCAAGGCGCTCGACGCCAAGTTCAACTTCGATTCGAATGCGCTCTACCGCCAGCCCGAGATCGTCGCCTGCCGCGACCTCGACGAGGAAGATGCCGACGAAATCGAGGCTTCGAAGTTCGATCTCGCCTACATCAGCCTCGACGGCAACATCGGCTGCCTGGTGAATGGCGCCGGCCTGGCCATGGCGACCATGGACACCATCAAGCTGTTCGGCGCCGAGCCGGCCAACTTCCTCGACGTCGGCGGCGGCGCCACGACCGAAAAGGTCACCGAGGCCTTCAAATTGATGCTCAAGAATCCCAAGGTCAAGGGCATCCTCGTCAATATCTTCGGCGGCATCATGAAGTGCGACACCATCGCTGCCGGCGTTGTGAGTGCCGCCCGAGAGGTGCGCCTCTCGGTTCCATTGGTTGTGCGCATGAAGGGCACCAACGAAGACCTCGGCAAGCAGCTCCTCGCCGCATCCGGTCTGCCGATCATCGCCGCCGATACCATGGCGGAAGCCGCGACCAGGATCGTCGCCGCGGTCAAGTAAGGAGCCGACATGTCGATTCTGATCAACAAGGACACCAGGGTCATCACCCAGGGCATTACCGGCAAGACCGGCCAGTTCCACACCGAGAAGTGCATCGAATACGCCAACGGCCGCAACTGCTTCGTCGCCGGCGTGAACCCGAAGAAGGCCGGCGAGAAGATCTTCGACGTGCCGATCTTCGCCTCGGTCAAGGACGCCCGGGCCGCCACCGGCGCCACCGTCTCCGCCATCTACGTGCCGCCGGCCGGCGCGGCCGACGCCATCTGGGAGGCCTGCGCGGCCGATCTCGATCTCGTCGTCTGCATCACCGAGGGCATCCCCGTGCGCGACATGCTGATGGTGCGCAACAAGATGAAGCAGAAAGTGGCGCAGGGCGGCAAGGAAACCCTGCTGCTCGGTCCGAACTGCCCCGGCCTGATCACCCCCGACGAAATCAAGATCGGCATCATGCCCGGCCACATCCACAGGAAGGGCCGCATCGGCGTGGTCTCGCGCTCCGGCACGCTGACCTACGAGGCCGTCGCGCAGGTGACCGAACTGGGCCTCGGCCAGTCGTCGGCGGTCGGCATCGGCGGCGATCCGATCAACGGCCTCAAGCATATCGACATCATGCGCATGTTCAACGACGACCCGGACACCGACGCGGTGATCATGATCGGCGAAATCGGCGGCCCGGACGAGGCCGACGCCGCGCGCTGGTGCAAAGACAACATGAAGAAGCCGGTGGTCGGCTTCATCGCCGGCGTCACCGCCCCGGCCGGCAAGCGCATGGGCCACGCCGGCGCGCTGATCTCGGGCGGCGCCGACACTGCCGACGCAAAACTCGCCATCATGGAAGAATGCGGCTTCAGGATCACGCGCGATCCGTCCGTGATGGGCAAGCTGCTGAAAACGCTGCTCTGAAAGTCAGCTCGGACGAGACGGAAAATGAGCGGCACATCATGGCGCTGTTCCTGACCGAGGCCGACGTCCGGCGGCTGCTGACGATGGATCTGGCGCTGGCGGCGGTGGCGGACGCCCACCGGGCGCATGCGCTGGGCCGGGCGATCGACATCCCGCGCCGGCGCACGCGCGGGCCGACCGCCTCGCTGCACATCCTGCAGGGCGCACTGCTCGACGAGAACGTCATGGGCTACAAGGCCTACACGGCGAGCAGGGCCGGCGCGCGCTTCCTCGTGCATCTGTTCGATGCGGCCGATGGCAGGTTGCAGGCGGTGATCGAAGCGGACACCCTCGGCATGATGCGCACCGGCGCGGCCGGCGGCATCGCGGCCAAACATCTCTCCCGGCCGGAAGCGGCGACCGTTGCCCTGATCGGCGCCGGCGGGCAGGCGCAAGGCCAGCTGGAAGCGCTCTGCAAGGTCCGGCCGATTCGGCAGGTCAGGCTGTTCTCGCGCAATCCCGACAACTGCCGTCGCGCCAGCGCCGACTTTGCGCGGCGCTTCGGCGTCGAAGTGGCGCCGGCCGAGACTGCCGAAAGCGCGGTGCGCGGCAGCGACATCGTCGTGACGGTCACGACCTCCGGCACGCCGGTCGTGCTGGGCGAATGGCTGGCGGCGGGCACGCACATCAACGCGGCCGGCTCGAATGCCCTGACCCGCCGCGAACTCGATGAAAGGGCCGTCGGCCGGGCCGGCCTGGTTTGCGTCGACAGC
>JAGXSN010000167.1 GCA_018333815.1 Sulfuritalea sp.
CGGCGGCCGCGGTTTCGGCAGGGCCAGGGTTTGCCGCACGGGCGGGGGAATCGGCGCCGTCCCGCCAGCGCCGACTTGCTCGGCGCGCAGATGGTTTTCGCCCGGCGGCTGGACGGGCACGTTGCTGCAGCCCGCAACCGCGAGGGCGAGCAGCGCTAGCGGGAAATATTTTTCCATGACCCGTGCTCGACCGGAAAACGTGAGGGTTGCATCGATCATATCACGCGAGAATATGTTGACAACCTATTGAACGGCAGCAAGGTTCAGCCTTTGTTCGAAGACTTGCCCTGCGGTTTGATACGAATCGCCTGGCGTGGATAGGGACGGTAACGCTTGAGCTCGGCCGGCAGGGCGTTGATGGCGTTAACGGCATCCCTGTGCGCATCATAGTCCCCGAAAATCACACCGTAACGCTGCCTGTCACCGACTTCGAGGTGATAGACCCGCACCAGCGCCATTTCCAGACCGGCCAGGCGTATCTGGTGCAGAAAGGACTCGATCTGTTCCGGACGGTCGGCGTCGATCGCAGTCAAGAGTTGCACGAACCAGCGGTCGTCGGCCACGTTATCCAGCCAGGGGCGACTCTCGGCCAGCAGCCTGTCCAGCAGCGGGGTGGCGCTGGGCGTGGCGGCCGGCGGGGGAGCGGTTGGGGCGGTGGAGGCGGCCGCCGCTTGCGCTTGTGCGGGCGCCGCCGGTGCGGGGGAGATGACCAGAAAATGCCAGAGCGCAACCAGGCAGACCGTGCCCAGGGCGCCCGCCGCCGCCCAGATCGGGCCGGCCGTCGGGTTGCGCGCGCGGCGGCGGGCCGGAACGACGGAAAACTCGGAATCCCTTACTGCGGCCTCGACCTCCCCGGGGCCGACCTGGTGCGTGCCGTGGGCGAACGAGGCCAGCAGCGCCTTGTCCGCCAGGATATTGATGCGCCGGGTCAGTCCGGCGGATGCCCTGGCGAGGCGCTTGACGGCTGCCGGGGCAAAAATGCTCGGGCCGCGATAGCCGGCGGCGCGCATGCGAAAGTCGAGATACTGGGCGATGTCCTCCTGCACGAGCGGCTCGAGGGCGAAATTGTGGGTGATGCGGTCGCGCAGCTGGCGCATGTCCGTCCGCGCCAGGGTCGCGTCGAGCTCCGGCTGGCCAAACAGCACCAGCTGGAGAAGCTTGTGGCGATTCGATTCGAGGTTCGACAGCAGGCGGATTTCCTCGAGCGTCTCCCTCGGCATGGCATGCGCCTCGTCGATCAGGACGACGACGCGCTTCCCCGCCGCATAAAGCGCGACCAGCTTTTCCTGCAGGGCGCGCATGATCGTGCTGGCGCGGCTGCTTTCGTCCATTGCCAGTCCCAATTCGTTCGCCAGCGCGTGGAGGATGTCGTCGCGCGACAGGGCGGGATGGGCCAGGTAGATGATGACGACGCTTTCCGGCAGGCGTTCCATGAGCACGCGACACAGCATGGTCTTGCCGCTACCGATCTCGCCGCTGATTTTCACGATGCCTTCGTCGTGGCTGATGGCGTAAAGCAGCGCCTCCAGCGTGGCGCCGCGCCCGGCCCCGGAAAAGAAGAAATCCGTATGCGGCGTGATGCGGAAGGGCGGTTCGGCGAGGCCGTAGTGTTCCAGATACATGGCGAGGCTAGCGGGGGGCGGACGCGGGCGGCGGCTCGTCGCGCGCGAGCTCGCGCGTGAGGGTCTCGATCCGGCTGTAGAGGGTGGAGCGGTTGATGCCGAGCAGGCGCGCGGTCTGGCTGATGTTGCCGCCCGCCAGGCGCCGGGCGGCCTCGATGTAGGCATCCTCCCAGTGCAGCAGCGTGGCATCGAGGCTGAAGCGGCCGGATTGCTCGACCAGGCTGCGGCTGGCGCTCTCGATCATCGCTTCGCGTTCGGCCGGCGGCGCAGCCGGCCGCTGCGGATCGAATTCCTCGGCCAGGGCCGCGGCGGCGACGACCTGGCCGGGAAAACGTGCCGAAAGGCGGATGACGATGTTGCGCAGTTCGCGCACATTGCCCGGGAACTCGTAGTCGCGCCAGAGTTTTTCCGCGGCGGGGGCAAGGCTGAAGGCAGGCTGGCGAAACTGCGCGGCGATTTGCTGGCCGAAGCGCTCGAGCAGCAGGAACCGGTCGCTGCCCAGTTCGCGCAGGGGCGGCGCCGCGATCGTGAATACGGAAAGACGATGATAGAGATCGGCACGGAAGCGACCGGCGCGCACCTCGCCCTTGAGATCGCGGTTGGTGGCCGCGATCACCCGGGCCCGCGACTGGCGCGGCTGGGTTTCGCCCACCCGCTGATATTCGCCGTTTTCCAGGACGCGCAGCAACTTGGGCTGCAGCTCGAGCGGCAATTCGCCGACCTCGTCCAGCAGCAGGGTGCCGCTGGCGGCCTCTTCGAAAAAACCGGCCCGCGAACCGGTGGCGCCGGTAAAGGCGCCCTTGGCGTGGCCGAACAGCGCCGGTTCGACGAGGGTCGGCGCGATGGCGGCGCAGTTGAGGGCGACATAGGGATGCGGGCTGCGCTGCGAGAGCTGGTGCAGGGCCGCCGCGATCAGTTCCTTGCCGCTGCCGGATTCGCCTTCGATCAGCACCGGGAAGGGGGAGTCCGCATACTGGCGCAGTTGCAGGCGCAGTTTCTGCATCGCCGGGCTTTCTCCGATCAGCGCGGAGCCCGCGCCGCCCGCCGGCGCCGCGCCGAGATCCAGCAGCCGGTGCAGAAGCTCGCGCAGGCGGTCGGGTGCGACCGGCTTGGCGACGAACTCGATCGCTCCCAGCGCGCGCGCGTGGCGCGCATTGGCGCTATCGTTCTGGCCCGACAGGACGACGATGCGAACTTGCGGCGCGCTGGCGAGCAGTTCGCCGACCAGGGCGAAACCCTCCTGCGGCCGGTGCGGCGTCGGCGGCAGGCCCAGGTCGATCAGGGCCAGGTCGGGCGGTCCGGACGGGTCTTTCGCCCACGCCATGGCCGCGGCGCGATCGGGGGCCGTCGCCACCCGAAAGTCGCCCTCCAGGTAGTACGCCAGCGTGTCGACGATCAGGGGGTCATCGTCGACGATCAGCAGTGAGGGTTTGGCGTCGTCGGCACGGGACATATGCGCTGATCTTACCCGTTCCTCCCGGCTGCGGAACATCCGCCGCGCCGCGGAGGAGTTCAGCCTTGCGGATATAATCTCCGTTTTCATAATCTGCGTTTTCGACGGTGCCCTCCGAACCCCTCATCCAGATCCGCGACCTCGGCTTTGCCTACGACAGCCGCCCGGTCCTGACCGGCATCGACGTGGTCATTCCGCGCGGCAAGATCGTCGCGATCATGGGGTTATCCGGTTGCGGCAAGACGACCACCCTGCGCCTGATCGGCGGCCAGCTCGTGCCGACGTCCGGTGCGGTGCGCGTCGCCGGCAAGGTGGTGCACGAACTCGACGCCGCCGGCCTCTACGCGTTGCGCCGGCGCATGGGCATGCTGTTCCAGTTCGGCGCGCTGTTCACCGACATGTCGGTCTATGACAACGTGGCCTTCCAAATGCGCGAGCACACCAACCTGCCGGAAGAACTGATCCACGATCTCGTGGTGATGAAGCTGCATGCCGTCGGCCTGCGCGGCGCGCAGCGGCTGATGCCCGCCGAGCTGTCGGGCGGCATGGCGCGCCGGGTCGCGCTGGCGCGGGCGATCGCGCTCGATCCCCTGCTGATGATGTACGACGAGCCGTTCGCCGGCCTCGACCCGATCTCGCTGTCGATCGTCGGCGAGCTGATCCGCAAGCTCAACGACGCGCTCGGCATCAGCTCGATCGTCGTCACCCACGACGTGCAGGAATCTCTCAAGATTGTCGATTACGTCTATTTCATGGCGGGCGGCAAGATCGTCGCCGAGGGCACGGCCGACGACATCCGGGGTTCGACCGAGCCCTTCGTGCATCAATTCGTCTGGGGCGAGGTCGATGGGCCGATGAGCTTCCACTACCCGGCCGCGGCCTATGGAAAGGAAATGATGGAACAACCCGGAAAACCGGGGAGGTGGGGAGAATGATGCCGGCCGATCTCCTGCGCCGGATCGGCCACCAAGTCACCCGCCGGCTGTGGCGGCTCGGCTTCGCCTGCCGCTTCCTCCTGATGACGG
>JAGXSN010000168.1 GCA_018333815.1 Sulfuritalea sp.
GTTCGCCTTCTTCTCGAACGCCCTGCAGCGGCACGTGCAGGACGAGCTGGCGCGCCACCGCAGGCTCAGGCTGGTCGATTACCGCGTCCTGGTCGACATCTGGATCGGCGCCGAAGGCGCGATCCGGCGCGCCGAGCTGGCCGGCACCTCCGGCAGCGCCGAAGCCGACGCGGCCCTGCGCGCGGCGCTGGTGGAACTTCCGCCGCTGCGCGCGCCGGTGCCCGAGAACCTGCCGCAGCCGATCCGGCTGCGCGTCACCAACCGCATGGCGGGCTAGGCAAGGAATCCACTTCACCAAGCGAGCACAGCATGAAAAAACACATCACCGGAGCGGGTCTGCTGAGCATGGCGCTGCTGGTCGCGGCGCCGGCCTGGGCGCAAAGCGAGCGCGAGACGCTCGAAGTGTTGCGCCAGACCACGCTGAGCCTGATCGAGACCCTGGTCGAGGCCGGCGCGCTGACCCGCGAGAAGGCCGACGCGCTGGTCAAGAAGGCGGCCGGCGAGGCGGCGAAGAAACTTGCCGCGCAGAAGGACGCCCCGGCGCCGGTGCGGGTGCACTACGTGCCCGAGATCGTCAGGAACGAGATTCGCGAGCAGATCAAGCAGGAGGTGATCGCCCAGGCGCGCACCGAGCGCTGGGCCGAGCCGAACGCGATTCCCGCCTGGCTCGACTCGATCCGCTGGGAAGGCGATCTGCGCCTGCGCTATCAGCTGGATGATTTCGCCGCGGGAAACTCAACTCCCGCCAACTATGCTTTTGCCGCGGGAACCAGCACCCCCAATTTCCCCTTGTCTGGCGATACGACGAGGGCTGCCGAACTGGCTGCGGTCAACAACAGCAGTAACCGGATCCCGACGGCGAATACCACTGAAAAGCGCGAGCGTCATCGCCTGCGCGCCCGGATCGGCCTGCTGGCGAAAATCTCGCCCGAGTGGAGCGCCGGGGTGCGACTGGCGACCGGTTCGGCCACCGATCGCGTGTCCACCAACCAGACATTGGGGCAGGACTGGAACCGCTATGCCTTCCTGGTCGATCGCGCTTTCGTCAGGTACGATCCGGTCGAATCCCTCTCCCTGGTCGGCGGGCGCATCCCGAACCCCTGGTTTTCCACCGATCTGGTCTGGGACGACGACCTGAATTTCGAAGGCATGGCGCTGACCTGGAAGCCGCTACGCGATAACGCCGCCTTCAAGCCCTTCCTTACGGCCGGCGCTTTCCCCGTCAAGGAGGAAAATCCGCCGGCCTCGTCCGGACGCTGGATGCATGGCGTCCAGGCGGGCGCGCAATGGGATATCCGTTCGGATACGCGCTTCAAATTCGGTCTCGCCTGGTATGGTTTCAGGAATTTCGAAGGCAGGGTCGAAAACGACGCCGTCTATGACGCATCGGTATCGTTGCCGAACTCGAGCGCTTATGGGCAGTACGAATACGGGCGAAATTTGCGGCAGAAGGGCAACACGCTGTTCGTCACGAACGCGAGCGCCGAGCTGAATGATCCCTTTGCTCCTGCGTATAAAACCGCCTACTGGGGTCTCGCCTCCCGTTTCCGCCCGCTCAACCTGACCGCCTCACTCGCCTTTGCCCGGTTCGATCCGGTGCATGTGATCCTCACCGCCGACTGGGTGAAGAACACCGCCTTCGATCGCAACGAGATCGCCGCGCGCACCGCGGGGCGCGTCAACCTGGCCGACGGCAAGAATCACGGCTATCAGTACCGGCTCACCCTCGGCCGGCCGCAACTGCGCAACCTGCACGACTGGCAGGTTGCGCTGGCCTACCGCTACCTGGGCTCGGACGCGGTGGTCGACGCCTTCACCGACTCGGACTTCGGCGGCGGCGGCACCAACCTGAAGGGCTACACCCTGGGCTTCCAGTATGCGGTGGATCGCAACGCGGCGGTCGGCCTGCGCTGGCTATCGGCCGACCAGATCGATTCCTTCGCTCCCGGCGCCGGCCTGAAGTTCTCTCTCGACGTGTTGCAGGCGGATGTCAATGTGCGCTTCTAGAATCCTGGCGATCATGCTCGCCGCGTTTCTCGCGCTGCCGGGCGCGCCGCTGGCGCAATCCGGCGACAAGAGGGCCGATGCGGCGCGCGAGCAGGCGCGCCGCCTGCAGCAGGCAAACCGCGCGCTCGAACGCGACAAGGCGGAGCTGACGAAGGAGAAGGCCGCAAGCGAAGCGCGGGCGCAGGAGGCCGAGGGCCGCCTGGGCGCGCTGCGGCGCAACCTGGCGGTCGCCAACCGGCGCGCGGCGGAGCTGGGCGGGGAGCTCGATGCCTTGCGCGGCGAGCGGGACCGGCTCACCCAGCGTCTCGCGGAGACCGAGAAGAGGTTGGCCGAGACCGGCGACAACCTGCGCCGGGAAAGCGGCGAGCGCAAGCGGATCGAGGCGCTGGCGGCGCAGCACGCCGCGCAGCACGGGCAAACGATCGCCCAATGCGAGGAGCGCAACGCCAAGCTGCACGGCGAGGGCGTCGCCCTGCTGGAGCACTATCGCGCCAAGAGCTGCTTCGCCGCGGCGCTGCAGGCCGAGCCCTTCACCGGGCTGAAGCGGGTCGAGGTCGAGAATTTCGTCGAGGATGCGCGCGACCGGCTCGACGGGCTGAGACTGGCTGCGCCGTCACGGTAGGCCGGCCGATGAAGGCGCTGACCGGCCCGATCGAACGACACCGCGCCGCGCTCGTGCGCTGCGCGCCGTTCGCGCTCTACATCGCGCTGATGGCGGCGACGCCCCTGCTCGCCGCGGCGCTGCCGGAAATCGACCGGCGCTGGTTTTACGCCGTCAAGGTCGTCTGCGTGGCGGCGCTGCTCGGACTGTTCCTGCGCGCCTATGGCGAACTGCGCAGCGGCCCGCGCCTGAAGGCGGGCGAGTGGCTGGTCTCGCTGGCGGTCGGCGGGGCGGTTTTCCTCGTCTGGATCCAGCTCGACCTGCCCTGGCTCAGCGTGGGAGAGTCGGCGGGTTTCGATCCGCGCGACGCCGCCGGGGAGATCGTCTGGACATGGGTGCTGATCCGCCTCTGCGGGGCGGTGCTGGTCGTGCCGCTGATGGAGGAACTGTTCTGGCGCTCCTTCCTGATGCGCTGGATCGACAGGCAGGATTTCCTCGCGCTGCCGCCCGCTGCGGTCAGCCTGCGCGCGCTGTTCCTGTCCGCGCTGGTGTTCGGTCTGGCGCACAACCTCTGGTTCGCCGGCCTCCTGGCCGGCCTGGCCTACGGCTGGCTCTACCTGCGCTCGGGCAATCTTTGGTCGCCGATCCTGTCCCATGCGCTGACCAACCTGCTGCTCGGCCTGTGGGTGCTGCATACCGGCAGCTGGCAGTTCTGGTAAGCGTCCGGACATGGCATCGTTGGCCGGACCCTGCGCGGCATTGATCCTGGCGGTCGCGCTCTCCTGCGATGCGGCGGCCTATCTGGCGCAGGCGGGTCCCGGCCTGCTGCGCCACGTGGAGACGCGGT
>JAGXSN010000169.1 GCA_018333815.1 Sulfuritalea sp.
AGCGGCTTCGGCGGCCGGCCTCCCTTGGCACCGACCTTGGGGTAGTGCGGTTCGATCAGCGCCAACAGCCTCGCCCAGGGCACGACGCGATCCATGTCGGCCAAAAATACCTGCCGCCGCGTGGTCTTCGGCTTCTTCACGAATTCGGATTCGGCGAGACTGACTTGTTTCATCTTTCTTCCCCAGGAATCAATATGCCGATTAGATACATCCCTTGGCCATTGGTTCAAGGTTTTTCAGAGAATCCCTAGCTCACTGAAATATTCAAGTGTGTTCTTGCCAAGGTTGAATTTCTCGCGCTGCAGGCCATCGAAGATCGGTTTTATTTGCTCCCAATCTTGTTCTGCTATAGCTTCGGCCTGGGCATTCCAGCCGCTGGGCGCCCCGATAAAGGCTTCGATCACGGGATGACAGGCATTCGGGATCTGGTGCGCAACCTTTTCGAACGCGTTACGCAGGTCTTCTTCGCTGAGCAGGAGCTGGCTTGAGGTCTGCTTGAGGAGCAGCCCGGATCGCCTCTTGTGAGCATTATTGAATTGCTGCTTCCATGCCGATGCATGGCCGCGCTGGCGCTCTTTGAGGCTTCCGAAGCACGCAGGATCGTTGGGAAGGCGCAGTGCCGGCATTGCGGCACCCAGTGCATCGATGATTGGGCGACCTGCTTCGTCGTTTTCCCGGCGGGTGCGCAAGATGTAGGCCGCAAAGCGGTCTATCGAGACGATTCGAAGATCACGGAGCCCGGTCAGGGCTCTTTCCCACCATTTTTGCTGTTCCTGGGCAATAGGCAGGCCTTTTGAGGCCTCGCGAACCCAAAGGTCAATGCGCTCCAATAGCTCAGGGGGGCCAAGTTTCGCAATTTCACGAATTGAGGCGTCTTCACCATGTTCGTGTTCGGCAAGTAGATAGGCGGCCTTCGGACAATCAGCGTTTCGATAGAAGGTGGCACTTTCGGTCGTCAGCGTCTCTTCGGGCAGCCCTTGGCCGCTCACAAGCGAGATCGGCAGCTTGATATCGATGCGGTCGTTGAGAAACGGATCCGCGAGCACGGCGCGTGCGACGGCTGCGACCTGTTCGGCGCTGAGATTGAGCACATACCGCGCAGTTGACTGCACTGCGCCCGTATCGGCCTGAAGTTCTTCGCGGAGATAGGCGACGGCGACTGCGCCGACGAGCGAGGCGACGTTCATGCTGCGGATCTCCGCAAGGGATTTTCGACATAGGCGCAGGCGTCGGAGAGCCGCCGTAGCATGCCGATGGTCTTGAGACGATTTTCGAGCCGCGAGGCATTGGCTTGAAAAGCGCGCTTGTCGAAGTCTTCCGTGGTGATGGCGAGTTGGCCCTCCTGCTCCCCAAAGACGAAGCCGTAACGATCGTAGAGGCGGCCAAGGAATTGGCCGTAGTCCATGCGCACCGGAACGTTGGCAAGGATTAGGGCCTTGAGGAGTTCATCGGTTGGTGCGTAGCGCAGCCGATTGGTGCCGCGACGCGAGACCAGCCCTGCGCCTCGTCCGAGGCTGTTATGAATGTTGGCCGTATGCTGACGATGGCGCCGCTGCGCTGTGTGACGCAGATTTTCAAGGAGAGCGTCAGGGTCGACTGGACCGGTGTAGTCCTCATCGGGCCAACGCACATTTTCTCGCATGATTTCACGGCATGCCGCAAATCCCGACTGCTCCGCTGCCGCTGTGATCCATTCCGGCGAATTCCCGATGTTTCGCACATAGGTATCGACGGCCGAAAGCGACAGTTGATTGTTCGCGATGTAATTGCCTGCCGAAAGCTCGCGAACCAGCGTCTTCTTGGGCGCGACAACTTCGCAAATGAAGTGGGGTTTTGGTTTGTCACAGACGTGGGCGGCGACCTGTAGCTGATAAAGGGTGATATGAAGTGCTCCAAGGATCGTCAGGTACGGATAGGCGTCAAATCTCGGGAGCTGAAGCTCGAGAACGGCCAGCCAATCCTGGGCCAGCACCTCAAAGGCGGGATGTTTGGCGTAAGGCAGGTAGCTGCCGCTCCGCGTATGCCGCTCCTCTGCGATTTCTGGTTGGAGGAGTTCGGTCAGGCGATCGCAGGGATCACGCCGCTCGAACAGATGTGCAAAATGTCGTGCGAGCTCGGGTGCGGCGCTTGATCGCGCGAGCATCTGATAAAGAAGATCGCCGTTGCGCGTGAAATTGATGTACTCGCGGTTACCCTCAGTGTTGAGGTCTTCATAAATCGCATGGCGTCCGAACGGGAATACGAAGCGCGAACTCCATCTTTTATTGATGCTGCTTTCGATCGTCGCGGAGCGCAGCATTTCGATGACTTTGACGAACTGTTCGAAGTTCGGAAATCTGTTCTTGAGGTAAGAAAAATCGCGGTGGGCGACCATCTTGGCGTTGCTCTGCATCCACTCGAGCCATTTAGCCCATGCGGTTTCGTTATCGGGATAAAGATCGGCAAGCTCCAGCAGCCTGTCGTTGTTGAACAAGAGATTACGTAGATAGGGCCGTTGCGCCGGCCGGAAGCTGAATGGAAATTGCGTCGCATCAGCTGCGAATAGCTGCCCGGTGGCATGAGAAGCTTCTGCGACTGAGAGAAACTCGAGGAATAGGAGCCATGGATCCTGCTCCCAAAGCCGATGGCCCCATATTTGCTCGTCGAGCCACAGGTCATTGTCATCATGATAGCTCGCCGGAGGCGGAGGAAGCTGGATGATTTCAGTCATTTGTGAGCTCTACAACTTGGTCGACGGCATTGCCGGTGGTATCCAGGGCAAGTAGCCGGAATACCAGGCCATCATCGTCATCCAGCGTATGACGGTCGATCCCCGCAGCCGAGAGAAGTGCACTCTTGAATGCCAGCAGATCCTCGTAGCATTCGCGGGAGAAATTGCCAGGAAGTGCGCCTTCGCTCACGCGCATGAGGAATTCGTAGCGCGTGAGGTTGAGGGCCAGCGATCTCGTTTGTCCGTTGGGCAGCGTCACGAAGAGATGCGGAAAGTCGCGGCACAGGGATATTTCGACTCGCTCCACCCGCCCGTGGGAGTTGATGGCGATTTTGTCTTCGAGCAGTTGGCTAATCTTGGCGCCGGAATGCGACAGACTGGTCGCCAACAGCAATTCGCTCTTTGTCGTGGTAAGGAGTCCGGTGAAGATGCGGTTGAGCCCATTTACGAGCTTACTGACCGTTTGACGCGAAACCCGCCTGCCGTCGTATAACGGTTGCGCGACATCGTGTAGATACTCGCCAGCACTATTGAATACGGTTAAACGCCAAAGTTTCAGTTCGTCTGCATCGGCGTCTGGAATCCTGAAAAACAGGCTCTTCCGGTAAATCCTACGGAGAAATGAGATGACCGACATCCCGGAAATGGTGTATCCACGCGGGTTTTCCAGGACTCGGGTAGGTACGACATTATGGGAGCGGTCATCCCGGCGAAGATTTTGGGGCTTGAGGGGCAAGTGATCAAGGACGTTGTGTTCAACGAAGAGA
>JAGXSN010000170.1 GCA_018333815.1 Sulfuritalea sp.
CGCCGGCTTATCCTGGCGGGTCGTGGCGCAGCCCGCCAGGACGGCCAGCGCCAGGCCGCCCATCACCGCGGTTCGAACGCCACTGCTTCTCGGCTTCGACATCTCTTCTCCTTCTGTGAATGCGGGAGCGTCCCTCGGACGCCCCGCGATGAAACGCCAAAACCACGCCGATCAGTTGATGCCCAGTTCGGCCAACGCTTTTCTCGCCATGCCGGCAGACAGGGGCACGAAGCCATCCTTGAGCACCGCCTCCTGTCCCTGCTTGGACAGGACCAGCTTGATGAATTCGCGTTCGAGCGGCGGGAGGGGTTGGTTGGGGCGCTTGTTCACGTAGAAGTAAAGGATGCGGGCGAGCGGATAGCTGCCGTTGGCGGCGTTCTCGGCCGTGGGTTCGACGAAGGGAGCGCCGTCCTTGGGGGCGAGCGGTATGGCGCGCACGCCCGAGGTGCGGTAACCGATCCCGGTGTAGCCGATCGCGTCGATCTGCGTGCTCACGCTCTGGACGACGGAAGCCGAACCCGGCTGCTCGGCGACGGTTTTCTTGAAGTCGCCGCGACAAAGGGCGCGCTCCTTGAAGTAGCCGTAGGTTCCCGAAACCGAGTTGCGACCGTACATGGTGATGTTGCGGTTGGCCCATTCGCCGGTCATGCCAAGCTGGCCCCAGCGCTCGACGTCGGCCGGAGCGCCGCACTTGCGCGTGATCGAGTAAATGGCATCGATCTGCGGGATGGTCAGTCCACGGATCGGATTGTCCTTGTTCACGAAGACGGCGAGCGCGTCAATGCCGGCCGGCACCGCCGTCGGCTTGTAGCCGAATTTCTTCTCGAACGCCTCGATCTCCTTGTCGTTCATCAAGCGGCTCATCGGCCCGAAGTTGGCGGCGCCGGCAGTGAGGGCGGGCGGCGCGGTTCCCGAACCGGCTCCCTGGATCTGGATATTCACATTGGGATAGAAGCGCTTGAAGCTCTCGGCCCACAGGGTCATCACGTTGTTCAGCGTGTCGGAACCGACGCTGGTGAGGTTGCCGGCCACCCCGGTCGCCGCGGCGTAAGAAGGCAGGGCGGGATCGACACTGGCGGCCTGGGCGCTGGCGCCCTGGGCGACAAACGCGGTGCTGGCGACAAAGCCGATGGCCATGAGCGCTTTACGGACGTGCATGACTGACATGATCAACTCCTTCACAATGGTAGGGGGACGGGGGACGGCGCCCTCCTGCCTGGGCAGGCCGGGCTCGACAGGCCCCATTTCAAATGCGGAAAATTACAGATTGATGACATTCCCCGCACCGGGTCGCGGCGGTGACGCGCGACGCCGTCAAGGCCGCGACCCGGTGCCGTCTGGCCGGCGCCGAGTTTGTTTGCAAGGTGATAGCATAGTGGTGCCGTTTTGATGCCAACTGGTGCTGCCGTGGCTGATTTGACAATACGCGGGCTTCCGGACGAACTTCATCGTTACCTGAAACAGCAGGCCGAGGCGAATCACCGCTCGATCAATCGGGAGACCATCGCGCTGATCGAGCGCGCCATGAAGGGCGCAGCCGAAGGCAAGCCGCGACTCTCCGCCGCGGAGGTGATCGCCAAGGCGAGCCGTTTTGCCGCCCTGCCCGTATGCGACGGGCGATCTGCCGCAGAGATGATCGAATACGACGCCGACGGTTTGCCGAAGTAATGGGCTCGTTGGTTGTCGATACTTCCGCTTTGCTGGCGGTGTTGCTGCCGGAAAACGATGCAGCGGTTTATGCGGAGGCGCTCGGGTTGGCCAAGGAGTTGCGCATGGCGGCCCCGACATGGTTTGAGACGGCGATGGTGGCGACGGCGCGCAGCGGCGACGATGGGTATCGCGAGTTGTCTCGTTTCATCGATGAATTGCACATCGAGATCGTCCCCGCGGATCGACTGCTCATCGAAGGAGCCTTCGAGGGGTGGCGGCGCTTTGGCAAGGGCCGTCACCCGGCCGGGCTGAATTACGGGGATTGCTTTTCCTATGCATTGGCAAAATTGCGAAACGAGCCCTTGCTCTTCAAGGGCGGCGCTTTCCCGCTGACCGATATCGCGCCGGCGGTATGAACCTGTTGCGATGAGCAAAATCCGCATCACCGGCGGCGAATGGCGCGGCCGGCTGATCCAGGTGGCCGCCGCGCCCAGCCTGCGGCCGACACCCGACCGCGTGCGCGAAACCCTGTTCAACTGGCTCGGGCAGGATCTGACCGGCTGGCGTTGCCTGGATCTTTTCGCCGGCAGCGGCATCCTCGGTTTCGAGTGCGCCTCGCGCGGGGCGGCCGAAGTCGTCCTGGTTGAGCGCGATCAAGGCGCGTTCGCCCGCCTCAAGCAGAATGCGGCCCTGTTCGCCTGCGACCGGCTGCGGCTCGTCAAGGCGGATGCGCTAGAATTTGCGGCGCAGTCTGGCCTGACGTTCGATCTGGTGCTGCTCGATCCGCCCTACGGTCGGGGCTGGCCGGAAAGGGTGGCGCCGCTGCTGCCGGCGCTGGCCCGGCCCGGGATGCGGGTCTATGCCGAGGCCGAGCATTGCATCGACGCGCTCGGCACGTGGCGGACGGTGAGACGGGGCCGGGCCGGTCGGGTTTTCTATCACTTGCTGGACCATTCGCAGGAAAGCGCATGAACAACGGCATCGCCGTCTATCCGGGTACCTTCGACCCCTTCACGCGAGGCCACGAGGATCTCGTGCGCCGCGCCGCGCGGCTGTTCGCCCATGTCATCGTCGGCATCGCCGCCAGCCAGGCCAAGCGTCCCATTTTCACGCTCGAGGAGCGGGTCGAAATGGCCTGCTCCCTGTGCCACGACCTGCCCAATGTCAAGGTGATCGGCTTCACCGGCCTGCTGATGGATTTCCTGCGCGAGCGCAACGCGCGCGTGATTCTGCGCGGACTGCGCGCCGTGTCCGACTTCGAATACGAGTTCCAGATGGCGGGCATGAACCGCAGCCTGCATCCCGACATCGAGACCCTGTTCCTCACTCCGGGCGAACAGCACATGTTCGTTTCGGCGACCATGGTGCGGGAAATCGCCAGCCTGGGGGGCGACGTCTCCAGTTTCGTGCACCCGCTGGTGGCCGAAAAACTCGTGAAAAAACTACATGGAAGCCCCTGAAAACGAGAGGAAACCGTAATGGCCCTGATGATCACCGACGAATGCATCAACTGCGACGTGTGCGAGCCCGAGTGCCCGAACAACGCGATTTCGCAAGGAGATGAGATCTACGTCATCGACCCCGACAAATGCACCGAATGCGTCGGTCACTACGACACGCCGCAGTGTCGCGAAGTCTGTCCGGTCGATTGCATCCCGCAGGATCCCAACCATGTCGAGACGCAGGATCAGCTGATGGCGAAATTCAAGAAACTGACCGCCGGCTGATCAGCGCTGGCAGCGCGGACAGAAATAGGTCGCGCGCCGGCCCTGGCGGATGTGCCGGATCGGCGCGGCACAGACCTTGCAGGGCTCGCCCTCCCGCCCATACACCTTATGTTGCACCTGGAAGTCGCCCATCCCGGCCGGACCGCAGAAGTCGCGCAGGGTGCTGCCGCCGGCGCGGATGGCGGCGCGCAGGGTTTTCTTGATGGCCGGCGCCAGCCTTTCCAGCCGGGCCGGCGCAATGCGCCCGGCCTGCGTGCGCGGGTCGATGCCGGCGTCGAACAGGCTTTCCGCGGCGTAGATATTGCCCACGCCGACCACCAGGCCGCTGTTCATCAGCGCCGGCTTGATCGCCATCGATTTGCCGCGCAACGCGGCGAGCAGCCAGGCGGCGGAGAAAGTGCGCGCCAGCGGCTCGACGCCCAGTTTCGCCAGCAGCGGATGGGCGAGCGGATCGCCGGTCAGCCACAGCAGCGCGCCGAAGCGGCGCGGATCGGTGAAGCGCAGCACGGCGTCGCCGAAAAGGAAATCGGCGTGATCGTGCTTTTCCGGCACGGTAGCGGGCGCGACGAAGCGCAGGCTGCCCGACATGCCCAGATGGATGAGCAGATGCCCGCCGTCGAGGTCGAGCAGCAGATATTTGCCGCGTCGGCGCGCCTCGACCAGCGGCCGGCCGGCGAGGGTGCGCGCCAGGCCGGCGGGAACCGGGTAGCGCAACATCG
>JAGXSN010000171.1 GCA_018333815.1 Sulfuritalea sp.
ATGCCATGCGAAAGGCGGCCTGAGTTGCAAAAGCGTGTCCAGACAATCGGAGGCGGTACACCATGTCGTCTATGGGGGAGAACTGCGGCAGGCGCGCAGCGATGCCACAGTCCTCCCTTGGCGCACGATCGCCAGCGAACTCCCGACAATCCAGGGTCAGTTGCCGGTCTTGCCCTCGTAGGCTCCGCCCGCCACCTTGGCCATCATTTCGGCGGTCGAATCCGGATGGCTGGCAATCCCCATGAACTGGAACATGCCGAGATCGGGCCAGGCCAGCGCGGTCCGGTAACGGGCGAACAGCGAGTAGGCCTTGTTGTCGACGACGAAGATTTCCCAAGGCAGGGCGGCCACGTGGTCGGGGCCGATCTTCTTCGCCCACCAGCCTTCGCCGTTTTCGGGATCATTGGTCGCCACGCCGAACACGGCGAGCCTCCTCTCGGGGATCACGACCTCATAGACCTTGGCGGTCTTGGCGACCCCCTTGGCGAGGTTGTCGCGGATTGTCTTCACCGCCTCGTCGAAGCTGGCGTATGTCATGAGCTCACTCTTGTCGTCGAAGCGTTCCATGCCCGCCATGTAGCGATACCTGGGCAGATTCTCGGGTTTGACGGTTCCGCCGAACGGCTTGCCGCCGCCGAGGGCTTGCTGGAGTTTCGCGCTCGTTTCCCGGATCGCCGCCTCGGCCTTGCCGTAGTTCTCGCGCAGGAAGGCGCGCTGCCAGTATTCGAGATTCAGGTAGGACACGGTGCCGTCGTCCTTCACGCCGACGCGGATCGGCAGGCCCACCACGGCCGAACCGCCGATCTGCGTCAGCGCCGCCGAAAAGCCCGGCTCGGTGACGACGATCGAGGCATGCTGCGGCAGGCCTGGCGGAGTATGCCGGCCGATGACCGTGAAGCCCGCCGCAGTCAGCTTCTGCTCCGCCGCCGCCATCGCCGCCTTGACGTCGCCGCCCGCCACCTTGTCGCCCGTCACGTAGGGCTGCAAGGCATGCGCCAGCAAGGAAAAAGCAGCAAGTGCGGCACCCGCGATGATCTTCTTCATGTTGCCTCCTCGGTGATTATGTTTTGGATGTGAAAAAGGCCGGCGGGGCCGGCCTTTTCAAATGCCGCGCAGCGATCAGAAGCGGTGGCTGTACATGAACTGCCAGTTATTGCTCTGGCCATGCGTCGTCTTGATGCCCATCACCGAGTTGGTCACGGACACTTCAGGCGCGTAAGTATAGGAGAAGTCGATCGACGCAGCCTGGCTGAAGGCATAACCAAAACCAAGGGCGTAATGGTCTTTGATTGTCGCCGGGAACAGGTAGTTCAAGTAATTGTCAGGAATCGGGTTGCTCGCCAGATTCACACCGGCACGGAGCGTCAAAGCAGGCGAATACTTGTACGAAGCACCAATCATGAATACATCCTGGTTCTTCCAATTCTGATAAAGCGTTGCATCCATCGTCCCCAAGCCGCCATCAGCGACGAAGTGCATGCGGAGGTTTTTCATCACATCCGCCCAGTTGATGCGTTTGTAATCAGCAGCAATCAGCAGTTTGTCGGAGGCCTGATAGGCCAAACCCAGACCGTAGGTTTCTGGCCACTGGAAGTCAATTACGCTCAGCTTGCCAGCAATAGGGCCCGCGCTGCTGTTCAAACGCCCACTTCCTTCCATGTCAGACAAATTGGTTTTTGCATGGTAGACACCACCTACGGTCAGATTAGGCGCCGCCTTCCAAGTAAAGCCAATATTCAAAGCCCAACCGTTTGTGGTCAACTGCTGCGTGAACTTATTATCTCCCTTGGAAAAGTCAAATTGGGCCCAATCCATAGGAATAGGTGGAAGTGTTGAGGTTACAACACCGATGGCATTACCACCCGGCGCCATCATTGCACCCATTGCCGCACCATCCATGACCATTTGGATATCAAGTCCGCCCCACAGATAGTCGATACTGCCACCGACCGTAAAGCTGTCGGTCACGTCGTAGGCAAGCGGAAACATGACGCGGCCCAAACCGAGCTCAGAGCGATTTTCCTGACCAGTTGGCCCTCCGAGGGTAGGGCTAAAACTCAGAAACGAATTATTTCCGTATTCCGTACCCATGCCACCTTGAGCCATCATGCCAATGCCGTATGTCAGCTTGCCATCCTTGCGAACATAGCCGGCAGCAGGCATATAGTAGGCATCTCCACCGGAATTGGCGGTACCCATCGCAGGCACAGCAGGCATGCTGGCCGCTACGTCAGGGTGCAGACCGCCAATGGCGATATCGAAACGTGCAGTGCCACTCTTCATGAAACCCAGAGTCGCCGGGTTGTTGATCATGCCGGCCGTGCCGTTGTCGTAGGCGAAGGAAGCGCCGCCCATGCCGGTGGCGACCGGGCCATAGCCTTCCATGTTCATGCCGTTGGTGGCGAAGGCCGGTGCGGAGATGCCGGCGACGGCGAGCAGAGCAGCGATTTTGTTCAGTTTGTTTGGTCTCATCGAATCCCCCGGTGGTTGTACTTCATTAAATCAGCAACAACTGCAATACCTCGGGGAAATCTAGAACCGTCCGGAGCGAAAGGCAACCCTGTTACCCCTGCCGTTCGCTCCCGCGCTGCCTATCGTTGCATCAGTGCAACAAATACCTCGATCAGATGAAGAGATTGACATCGGCTTTCTGCGCGACCGGCAGGAAGGAGGCCGCGCCGACGTAGTCCATGCCGTCGATGAAGTCCGCGTGATCGAAGCCGAACAGATCGACGGTCATCTGGCAGACGACGAACTTGACGCCCGCCTCCTGCGACAGTTCGCGCAGCTCGGTGAGACTTGCCACGCCGTTGTTCGAAATGGTCTGTTTCATCAGGCTGGTCGCGATCGCTTCGAAGCCGGGGACGTTGCCCTGGACGACGTTCGGGATGTTCCAGTTGATGCTCTTGAACCAGTCCGGGCCGAAGGGCATTTTCATCGGCATGCCGGGGTTGCCCAGCGGGCTGACCTTGAGGTCGGAGATGTCTTTCTTGACCAGTTGCAGGCCATAGAAGGTGAAGAAGATGGTGACGTCCCAGCCCAGCGCGGCGGCGGTGGAGGCCAGGATGAACGGGGGATAGCCCCAGTCGAGCGTGCCCTTGGTCGCGATGATGGTCATCGAGGGCGTCTTCGCTTCCTCGCGTTCCCGCAGCAGCGCTTCCAGCTTTTGCGGCAGCAACTCGTCGAGTTTCTGGTTGATCAGTGCATCCAGTTCGGGATTGGCGCTCATGTCGATCTCCTCAAAAAAACGAAGGGCCGCCCCGAGTGTCTTGCCCCCTGAGGGGAGATCGCCGCACAGCGGCGATTTCGGGGTGGGCTCGTGCATCGGGTCGGCTGCCGGAATTGGCGCTTTCCCCCGGGTTGCTCAGGCCGCAAAACACGGCTCGACAAACCGCGAGCTCAAGTATTCTATTATTTTCTAATATTTCTTTGGAAGAGAAAGGCGCCCACCGTCACCGCTGGGCCCCTTCCATGTCAATGCCGCGCTGCCGGCGCCGACCTTTCGGCGGCGCTCACTTGCGCTTGATGTAGTACTCGAATTCCTTGTTGTTCTCGGCGCTGGAAAGGAGTTCGTTGCCGGTCTGCTTGGCGAAGGCCGCGAAGTCCTTCACCGAGCCCGGATCGGTGGCGACGATGCGCAGCACCTGGCCGCTGGACATCTCGCCCAGGGCTTTCTTGGCGCGCAAAATCGGCAGGGGGCAGTTGAGGCCGCGGGCATCCAGTTCGCGATCGAAATTCATTGTGTTCCTCCGGTTGATGGTGGGTTGTTGAAGCAATGTCGCGCCGCAATCATATTAGCTCTCGCCGCCTGCGGCAATTATTGATTCTTATGGCGCGGGCTTCACGCCACCGACTGGTAGTAAAGATTCTGCGGGTGGTTCGCCTGGGCAAAGAAGAACCAGCGCTCGGCCAGCAGGCCGACATACTGGATCGCGAAGGCCAGCAGCAGGATTTCGCCCGCCGCCATCGACAATCCCAGGCCCAGCAGGACCATCGGTACGATAAACGCGGTGAC
>JAGXSN010000172.1 GCA_018333815.1 Sulfuritalea sp.
TCGTCGGCGGCCGTGGGCTGGCCGGCGCGCCGGCCGAGGATGGCGTTACTCATGACGAAAGGGCCGCGACTGCGGCGCGGAAGACCGCGGCGCGGTGCTCGTAGTTGCGGAACATGTCGAAGCTGGCGCAGGCGGGCGAGAGCAGCACCGCGTCGCCGGGCTGCGCCAGGCGCGCGCAGGCGCGCACGGCGGCCTCCAGGTCCGCCGCCTTCAGCACGGGCACGCCACAGCCGGCGAGCGCCGCGCCAAGCGGCGGCGCGGCGCGGCCGATCAGCACGGCGGCGCGCGCATGGGCGGCGACCGCGGCCCTGAGCGGCGCGAAGTCCTGTCCTTTGCCGTCGCCGCCGAGAATCACCACGGACTTGCGGCCGAGTCCTTGCAGCGCCGCGACGGTCGCGCCGACGTTGGTGCCCTTCGAGTCGTCGTAATAGGTGACGCCGGCCAGGGTCGCCACCTTCTCGACGCGGTGGGCCAGGCCCCTGAAACTGCGCAGCGCGGGCAGCAGGCTGGCCGGGTCGAGGCCGATGGCATGCGCCAACGCCAGCGCGGCGAGCGCGTTGGCGGCGTTGTGCAGGCCGGCAATCGGCAATTCGCTCACCGGCATGAGGAAACGATCGCCCTGCACCAGCCAGGCCTCGCCACGGTTCTGCCGCAGACCGAAGTCGTGGGTGTCGGCAGGCGCGTCGGCGCCGAAGGTGATCAGCTTGCGTCCGGGGATCGCCATGCGCCTGACGCGCGCGTCGTCGCGGTTGAGCACCAGCGTGCCGCAGTTCCGGAAGATGCGCGCCTTGGCGCGCCCGTAGTCGTCGAGGTCGATGTAGCGGTCGAGGTGGTCGTCGCTGAGATTCAGCACCGTCGCGGCGGTCGCGTTCAGCGTCGCGGTGGTTTCGAGCTGGAAGCTCGACAGTTCGAGCACCCAGGCCTGCGGCAGCGGCCCCCGGTCCTGAAACGCCATCAGCGCGGTCAGCGCGGCGGGCGAGATGTTGCCGGCGACGCCGACGCGCCGGCCGGTGGCGGCGATCAGGTGGCCGGTCAGCGCGGCGGTCGTGGTCTTGCCGTTGGTGCCGGTGATGGCCAGCACCGGCACGTGCTGTTCGAGTTCGCGCAGCGCCCAGGCGAACAGCTCGATCTCGCCGACGACGGGGATGCCTTGCGCGCGGGCGTGGATGGCGACCAGGATGCCGGGCGAGAGGCCCGGCGAGAGCACGACGAGGTCGATGCCGTCGAGCAGGGTTTTATCCAATTCGCCGCAACGAAAGTCAGCGCTGGCGAGACGGCACTTGAGCGCGTCCAGCCCCGGCGGCTGCGCGCGCGTGTCGGCGACGTGCAGGCGCGCGCCCTGGCGCGCGCACCACAGCGCGGCGGCCAGCCCGGATTCGCCCAGGCCGAGGATCAGGACGTGTTTGCCTGACAGAGCCATCATCGGATCTTGAGTGTGGAGAGGCCGACCAGCACCAGCAGGATGGTGATGATCCAGAAGCGCACCACGACCTGGGTTTCCTTCCAGCCGATCTGCTCGTAGTGATGGTGCAGCGGCGCCATCAGCAGGATCCGCTGGCCGGCGCCGGTGCGCCATCTGGTGTATTTGAACCAGCCGACCTGCAGCATCACCGAGATCGTCTCGGCGACGAACACGCCGCCCATGATGAACAGGACGATTTCCTGGCGCGCGATCACCGCCACGGCGCCGAGCGCCGCGCCGAGCGCCAGCGCGCCGACGTCGCCCATGAACACCTCGGCCGGATAGGCGTTGAACCACAGGAAACCGAGGCCGGCGCCGGCCAGCGCGCCGCAGAACACGGTGAGCTCGCCGGCGCCGGGGATGAAGGGCAGGAGCAGATACTTGGCGAACACGGCATGGCCGGCGACGTAGGCGAAGATGCCGAGCGCCGCGCCGACCATCACGGTCGGCAGGATGGCGAGGCCGTCGAGGCCGTCGGTGAGATTGACCGCGTTGCTCGAGCCGACGATCACCAGATAGGTCAGGACGATGAAACCGAAGATGCCCAGCGGGTAGGAGATGCTCTTGAAGAAGGGCACGATCAGATCGGTGTTCATCGGCAGCTCGGTCGAGAATCCGCTGCCGGCCCATTGCAGAAAGAGCTGGAGCGCCTTTTCGCTCGAAGGCGCGGAAATCGAGAAGGCGATCCAGACCGCCGCGACCAGGCCGATCACCGACTGCCAGAAGAACTTGGCCTTGGCCGATAGGCCCTGCGGATTGCGGTGCACCACCTTGCGCCAGTCGTCCACCCAGCCGATCGCGCCGAAGCCGAAGGTGACGATCAGCACGATCCAGACGAAGCGATTGGTCAGGTCGGCCCACAGCAGCGTGGACAGCCCGAGCGAGAGCAGGATCAGGGCGCCGCCCATGGTCGGCGTGCCGGATTTGGCCAGATGGGTCTGCGGGCCGTCGCTGCGCACCGCCTGGCCGATCTTCTTCGCCGCCAGCCAGCGGATCAGGGCCGGGCCGAGCAAGAAGGCGATCGTCAGCGCGGTCATCGTCGCCAGCACGGCGCGCAGCGTGATATAGCTGAAGACGTTGAAGGCGCGGATGTCCTGCGCCAGCCACTGGAACAGTTCGAGCAGCATTACAGCCCTTCCTTCGCGGCGATCGCCTCGACCGCGCGTTCCATTCCCATGAAGCGCGAGCCCTTGACGAGTACGGTGGTATCCGGGTCCAGGTGCGGCAGCAGCGCCTTCACCAGCGTCGGCAGATCCTTGCAATGCAGCGCGCCGGCGCCGAAGTTGCGCGTCGCCGCGGCGCTCTTTTCGCCGAGCGAGAACAGCTGGTCGATGCCCTGGCTTTTCGCGTAAGCGCCGATCTCGTCATGCAGCTGGCCGGCCAGCGCGCCGATCTCGCCCATGTCGCCGATCACCAGGATGCGCTTGCCGGGGCGGGCGGCGAGCACGTCGATGGCCGCCCGCATCGAGTCGGGATTGGCGTTGTAGCTGTCGTCGATCACCGTCGCCCCGCCCGCGCCGCGCTTGTTCTGCAGCCGTCCCGGCATGCCGGCATAGCCGCTCAGGCCGCGCACCACCGGGGTGAGGGGCACGCCGGCGGCGAGACAGGCCGCGGCGGCCGCCAGCGCGTTGCGGGCGTTGTGGGCGCCGGGAACCTGCAGGTCGATCGCGGCGCGGCCGTGCGGCGTGTCCAGTTCCAGCAGGCCATACACCCCGCGCGGCTGCCACACGCCGCGCACATCGGCGCCGGGCGCGAAGCCGAAGCTGATGCTGCGCCGCTCGCGGTTGAGGCCGCGCCACAGCGCGGCGTGCGGATCGTCGGCATTGATGACGGCGACGCCGCGCTCGCCCAGCCCGGCGAAGATCTCGCCTTTGGCGCGCGCGATCGCCTCGACCGAGCCGAGACCCTCGAGATGTGCGCGCTGGGCGTTGTTCACCAGCGCGACCGTCGGTTGCGCCAGGCGGGTCAGGACGGCGATCTCGCCCGGATGGTTCATGCCCATCTCGATCACCGCGGCGCGATGCGGCGCGTGCAGCCGCAGCAGCGTGAGCGGGACCCCGATGTCATTGTTGAGGTTGCCCTGGGTGGCGAGCACCGCATGCTGGCCGAGGTCGGCCCGCAGGATCGCCGCGCACATTTCCTTGACGGTGGTCTTGCCGTTGCTGCCCGTCACGCCGATCAGCGGAATGTGGAAGCGGGTGCGCCAGTGCGCGCCGAGCTGGCCGAGCGCAAGGCGGGTGTCGGCGACGCCGATCAGCGGCAGATCCGCATGGGCCGCGGCCCAGTCGTTGCCGACCAGCGCGCAGCTCGCGCCCTGGGCCAGTGCGGCCGGGACGAAATCGTGGCCGTCGCAGCGCTCGCCCTTGAGCGCGACGAACAGCATGCCGGGCATGAGGGCGCGCGAGTCCGTGCCGACGCCGGTGAACTCGACCTCGTGGCCGGTGTGCGTGCCGTTGAGAATCAGCGTGGCGGCGGAAGTGGTCAGCACGGCGGGCATCCCTGGCTGGACGGCGCGCCGTCCTGCCGTCTTGCCAGCGCCGACTTTGCGGCGTCGAGGTCGGAGAAGGGCAGGCGCG
>JAGXSN010000173.1 GCA_018333815.1 Sulfuritalea sp.
CTTTTTCTGGGAACCCGCCGGCGCGCCGGGAGCCCCGGCGGCAACGGTCCACGCCCTGCCGGCGCCGGCGCTCGCGCCCCCGCCCCCCGGCGGGGACTTCACCCTCGCCGGGCCGGGCGGCCCGGCATCCCTGCGCGATCACGCGGGCAAGGTCGTCCTGCTCTACTTCGGTTACACCTATTGCCCGGATGTCTGCCCGACCTCGCTCATGGTCTGGCAGGAGGCCCTCGGCCAGCTCGATCCTGCGGAACTGGCGCGCGTCCAGCCGATCTTCATCAGCGTCGATCCGCAGCGCGACGACACGGCCCGTCTGCAGGAATACGCGCGGTTCTTCCATCCCGTCATCCTGGGTCTGACGGGGCCGGAAGACCGCCTGCGCGAAATTGCCGGCCGTTACGGCGCGGTGTTCGAGCGCCGGAGAAACGCGTCGGCGGGGGGCGACGTGATCGACCACACCTCCGTCACCTATCTCATCGATCCGCAGGGCAGGCTTGCGGAACGCCTGCCGCATGGCGCGACCGCCGCGCAGCTGCTCGGCGCGATCCGACAACATCTTCCCAAACCTTGAAAGGAGCTTCGGCATGAACCTTCGTCTCATTTGCGCCGCCGTCCTGGCGGCGGGCGTTTCCCTCCCTGTCCTCGCCGCGGGCGGCATGGCCGATCGGGTCGGCATCGGCGATCCCTATGTCCGCATGGCGCCGCCGAACGCCAGGGCCACCGGCGCCTTCATGGTGCTGCGCAACGCCGCCGACCGGGATGCGGCGCTGGTCAAGGCCGACAGCCCCGCCGCCAAGATCGTCGAGCTGCACAACCACGTCAATGACGGCGGCGTGATGCGCATGCGCGAGGTAAAGGAGATCGTCGTCCCGGCCCGCGGCGAGGTGGCGCTCAAGCCCGGCAGCTACCACGTGATGCTGATCGACATGAAAGCGCCGCTGCAGGAAGGCGGCGAGGTCGTGATTCATCTGGGCTTTGCCGACGGCAGCCGCAAGGAGGTGCGCGCCCCGGTGCGCGCCGGCCCCGGCCACATGAAGCATTGACGGCACGTGCGCCGTCGCGCCGGCGCCGACTTCTTGCCGTTACGCGTAGGGCGTCGCGCGTGCGTTCTCGCCGGCGATGGCGACGAAGTGAGCGAGGCGGCGGGCGTCGATTTTTCCGTCCGCCACCGCCCGCCGGAGCGCGCAGCCGGGGTCGTTCTCGTGACGGCAGTCGCGGAAGCGGCACTGTCCGAGATGCGGCAGAAATTCCGTGAAGCCGAGTTCGACCTCGCCGCGCGCCAAGTGGGCGAGGCCGAATTCCTGCAATCCCGGGGAATCGATCAGCCCGCCCCCGCCGGGCAGGGCGTAGAGACGCGCATGCGTGGTGGTGTGCTTGCCGGAATCGAGCGCGATGGAGATCTCGCGCGTCGCTGCGGCGGCTTCTGGCGCCAGGGCATTCACCAGCGTCGACTTGCCCATGCCGCTTTGGCCGACCAGAACGGAGAGCTCGCCGCCCAGCCGGCCGGCGAGAGGTGTCGCGTCGATACGCGCGGCGAGTTCGATCACCGGCAGGCCCAGGGCGACGAACGGGGCCAGCCGGGCGCGCGCCGAAGCAACTTGCGCGCTCAGGTCGCATTTGTTGAGCACGACGAGCGCGCGCAGCGTCTGGTGGGCGGCTGCCACCAGCGCCCGCGAAATCAGCTCGGGGGAGAACGCCGGCTCGGTGGCGACCACGAGCACGATCTGGGTCGCATTGGCGGCGATAAGCTTTTCCTTCCACCGATCGCTGCGGTAGAGCAGCGAGGTGCGCGGCTCATGCGCGAGGATCTGCGCCTCGCGGCCGTGCGACGGGCCGAGCGCGACACGGTCGCCGCAGGCATAAGGACTCTTCTTGCCGCGCGGGATGCCGGAGACGATGCGGCCGTCGGCGCAGGTGACTTCGTAGTGCCGGCCAAAGGCGGCGGTCACGACGCCTTCCCGTACGTTTGCGGCGGTCACGACGCCTTCCCGTACGTTGGCGGCGGTGAGCGCGCCGGTCAGCATCCTTTCAGGCGCTCGATGCGCACGCTCGCCGGCGGGTGCGAATCGTAGAACAGCGAGTGCAGCGGGTCGGGCGTCAGCGTCGCGGCATTGTCGCGGTAGAGCTTGACCAGCGCGGCGCTCAGGTCGCTGCCGTTCGCTTGCTGCGCGGCATAGGCATCGGCTTCGAACTCGTGCTTCCTGGACAGCCACGACATCAGCGGAACGAGAGGGAAGGTGAACGCCGGCAGCACCAGCGAGAACAGGATCAGCGCCATCGCCGTGCTGCCGGGGCCGACGTGCAGTCCCGCGTAGAACCACGCCTGATCGATGATCTGGCCGAGCAGCCAGAGCAGTGCGAGCGCCAGCGCGGCCAGGAAAACGATGCGCTTGAGGATGTGGCGGCGCTGGTAGTGGCCCAGCTCGTGGGCGAGCACGGCCTCGACCTCGGCCGGTTCCAGCTTGTCGATCAGGGTGTCGAAGAAGACGATGCGCTTGGATCGGCCGAAGCCGGTGAAGTAGGCGTTGCCGTGGGCCGAGCGCTTCGAGCCGTCCATGACGAACAAGCCCGAGCTGGCGAAACCGCAGCGCGCCAGCAGGGCCTCGATGCGCGCCTGGACCTCGCCCTCGGCGAGCGGCGTGAACTTGTTGAACAGCGGGGCGATCACGCTCGGGTAGAGCAGCAGCACGAGCAGGTTGAAGGCGAGCCAGGTGATCCAGACGTATAACCACCACTGCGCGCCCATCGCATCCATCAGCCAGAGGACGAGCAACAGCAGCGGCGTGCCGATCAGCACGGCGAGGATCGTCTGCTTCGCCCTGTCGGCGACGAAAAGCCGGGGCGTGGTCCGGTTGAAGCCGTAATCCGCCTCGAGCCGGAACGTCCGGTATAGCGCGAACGGCAGACCGACGAGAAAGCCCGTCAGAGCGACGCTGGCGAACAGCGCGAGACCGTAGGCGTAGCCGGGGCCGTCGAACTGCGCGCGCCAGAAGGCGTCGTAGGCGGCGAGCAGGCCGCCGAAGGTGAACGCCAGCAGCAGGCCGACATCCGCCGCCAGTTCGACCAGACCGAAATGCACCCTGGCGCAGGTGTAGTCGGCCGCCTTGCGGTGATCGGCCAGCGCGATGCGCTCCGCAAAGGCCGCGGGTACGGCAGCGCGATGCATCGCGACATGGCGCAGCTGGCGCAGGGCAAGCCAGACGCGCAGCGCGGTGGTCAGCGCCAGCGCGGCAAGAAAAACAGCGGAGAAGACGTCGGCCATCGGTCGGAGCGAAGCGGATATGCAAGAATGCGGGCGAATTTCGCAAAGGAACGCGCAGTATGGCACAAGACCCCAACGCCCTCGTCTGGCTCGACATGGAGATGACCGGCCTCGATCCCGAGCGCGACCGCATCCTCGAACTGGCGATGGCGATCACCAATTCGCAGCTCGAAGTGACCGCCGAAAGCGCCGTCTGGGTGGTGCATCAGCCGGCTGGCATCCTCGATGCGATGGATGACTGGAACAAGAAAACCCACGGCAAGACCGGCCTGATCGACCGGGTGAAAGACTCCGTGCTGCACGAGGCCGAGGTCGAGGCGCAGGCGCTCGATTTCCTCCGGCGCTACGTGCCGGGCGGCAAGTCGCCGATGTGCGGCAACTCGGTCTGCCAGGATCGCCGCTTCATGGCGCGCTACATGCCGAAGCTGGAAACCTGGTTTCACTATCGCAACCTCGACGTATCCACGCTCAAGGAACTGTGCAAGCGCTGGACGCCTCAGATCGCCAAGGGCGTGAAGAAAAGCGGCAAGCACGAGGCGCTTGCCGACATCCACGAATCCATTGAGGAAATGAAGTACTACCGGCAGCACTTTCTCAAGGTATGACACCGGGGGACAGGATCTTTTTTTGTGAGGGAGGTTTTTTGACAGCGCCCTCCGTGGCGCTTAGAATGCCGCGCTCCCGGCCAGGTAGCTCAGTTGGTAGAGCAGCGGACTGAAAATCCGCGTGTCGACGGTTCGATTCCGCCCCTGGCCACCAATATATAAAGGTCAACCGTTCTCGGTTGGCCTTTTTTCTTGCGCACTCCCGCGTGTTCGCGGGGACTCGTGCGGATTCCTGCGGACTTCCTTCCTCCGGTCGTCTCGCCCATCTCGGACCCATTTCGCTCTCTCCTGGCCGTTCTTTTCTCCAGTCTCGCTCGCCGACTAAGGATCATCTGAACAACCCTGCGCAATGACTGGCGCGAGGCGACCGAAACCGGATTGAAGCGACGAATGACGAGAATGCGATCATCCGCTGCCATGCGAGCCCACCGTTCCGGGGCTTTCGGCGCTCATTCGTCTGCGTTTCGCCCATCACGGACGCACCTCTCCTGCGGTCAGCAATACTCGTCGCGCCATCCACAGATTCGACAGCGCAAAGAGCGTGGTCAGTTGGGCCGTGTTCTTGGCCAGTCCGCGGTAGCGCACCTTGACGTAGCCAAACTGGCGTTT
>JAGXSN010000174.1 GCA_018333815.1 Sulfuritalea sp.
GGCCGCCTCGGCCAGCGCACCGGCCACCACGCCGGGGTCGGCCAGACCGTCGCCGTCCCGGTCGGCGAGCTGCAGGAGCTCCGCTGCGCCGAAACGGGTTTCGAGATCGGGCTGGGTGGCGTAGGTCATGGCGCCTTGGCCGCGCCCGAGGCCAGCAGCGCCTCGGCATCGGCCGGCCCGGCCTCGAAGGCTTCGCCCGGCGCGACCTCGACGCCGTCGATGCGGATCGGCTCGACCGCCACCAGCGAAACCATGTCGCCGGCGACCACGGGAGTGTTTTTCGCCTTCGCCACGATCAGGCCACCGCGGCCGAGATCAGGTAGCCGGCCGAGGCGCCGGCGATGACCGGGCTGACCTCGTCGGTGACCGGGTAGATCCACGATTTGGCGTTGCGGTCCTCGTAAGGGGTCTCGACCAGCGGGTAGCCGCCCAGTCGATAGGTGTAGCCGAAGGTCGGCTGCCCCATGTCGGCGATGCCGCTGACTTCGGTATGCGCGACGACCACCGACTTGCCCCAGACATCGGCGAAGGCGCCGTTGTTGTCGAAGATCGCATCGCCGATCAGCACGGCCTGCACGCCGAACAGGCTGGCGAGCAGCTCGGGCGTCGCCGAATCGCGGCCGGTGTACTTGATGCGGTCCAGGATCGTCGGGTGCTGGCGCAGCCGGGCGAACACCGCCGCGCCCATCACCACGGTGTTGGGCCGCTTGCCGATGGCGGCGCGCACGGCCTCCTTGGCGGTCTCGATGTTCGCGGCCGGGTTGGACGTGCCGGTGTAGTCGTTCCACTGGCTGGCGCCGGCGAGCGTGACCTTGTTGCCGGCGCCGTAGAGCGCGGCATTGGTGGCCAGATCGGCCTGGGCCTTCTCCAGGCGCAGGGCGATGATGTTCTGCACCTTGGCCACGGCGCCGCGCGCCAGATCGATGCCGGGCACGGCCTGCGCCTCCTGCAGCAATTCCTGCGGCACCACGCCTTCGAGGGCGTGCTGCTCCAGGGCGTAGCTGCCGGCGGCATAGCCGAACTGCATCCGCTTGGTGTTGGCGCCGGGCGCCCGGCCGGTGGCGTAGAGCGCGAAGTCCTCCCGGCCGAAGCTGAGGATCCTGCCGCCGCGCTGGCCGACGGGCACGTAGGGGAACAGGCTCATGCCGACCATGGCGGCATTCTTGAAGCCCTGCGCCACGGTGGAGAGGATCGGATCGACGACGCGGGCGCCGGCGGGGGTCATTTGGGGCATGGTTCAGTCTCCTATCAGGCGTTGTCGAGCAGCAGGACTTCGATGAACTGGCCGGCGGCGGTGGCCGCCTCCAGCGCGAAGCCGACTTTGGCGCCGGCCGTCGCCCAGGCGATGACGCGCCCGGAAGCGTCAGCCTTGAGCGTGGCGCCGGCGGCAATCGCGGCGCCGGTTTCGACGACGGCGGTGCCCTTGACATCGACCGGAATCCGCTCGCCGGAGACGCCGGCGGAGCGCGCCGCGCCGATCGCCACGGCATCGGCGCCGGCCTGCACGCCGGCGGGCGTGACCAGGCGGTGCGCGCCGACGTTGCCGGTCAGCGTCAGCGTCAGGGTGAGAACGGGGGTGGATTGCATGCCCATGGATCAAGCTCCTTTCTGGATGGCGTGAACCGCCGTGAGGTAATCGACCTTGTTGGCCGCGGCGTAGGCCGTGGCCTTGCGGTGGGTGTCGAGCGCGACGGCATCGACCTCGACGCCGTACGGCGCTGCAAAGTCGGCGCCGGCGGCATGGCGCTCGGCGCTCTTGTCGGCCGACTTCTCGGCGAACTCGATCAGCTTGGGCGCGGCCTTGAGGGCCTCCTGCAGCGCCTCGGCCAGCGGCTTCTTGGCGTCGCCGGCGGCGAACTCGACCACCTGCTCCTGGCCGGCGACGAAGTCGAGCGTGGCGACGATCACCGGCGCCAGGCCGGGAACCAGGCGGCCCTCGGTGACCAGCGCGGCGCAGAAGCTGGCGTGACGAGCATGACGGGCGGCGGCGGCCTGCGCCTGTTCGCGCGCGGACGATTCCGCGAGCTGGGCTTTCAGCTGGGCGTTCTCGGCCTCCAGCGCGGCCTTTTCCTCTGGCGTCACATTGACCTCCTGTTGAGGGGTGGAAAATTCGATGGTTTCGATGCCGGTCTCGTCGGACGAGAATTCGGGCGAGCGCAGGCCCTTGACGGCCGGCGCGGCGGCGCCGAGGAAGCCGACATGGCGCAGGTAAAAGACGCCCGGCGCCGGGTTGCCCGGCGCGTCCGGCAGGAAGAAGCTGGCGGAGATTTTCTTGAAGCGGCCCTCATTCACCAGCGCGGCGAAGGCGGCATCGACCTGGTGCGGTTCGGCCTCGAGGCCGGCGGCGCCCGCCGCCAGACGACGAACCCAGCCATAGGCCGGCGCATCGAGGCGCGGATGGCCGACCACCAGCGGCGCTTCGAACTTCGCCGGGTCGTAGGCATTCGCACTCGCCGCAAGGTCGCTCGCGGAGAATTCGAGGGTCGCGCCCGACATCGCCGTGTGGCGGCCGGGCTTGAAGATGTGGAGCGGCTTGAGAGCGGATGCGGGCATGCGGCGAAGTTTCGCCGCGCGCGCGCGGATCGGTCAGGGGGAAGGGGTTCGGCTGGGGGGCTTAGAGCAGCGGGCGCTGCAGGGGCACGCGATGTTCGACGACGCGGACGATGCGATGCTCGGTCGCCAACTTGCCGTCGGCGACGGTCTGAATGCGCTGCACGTCGGCGATCAGCACATCGCCCTTGCCGAAACGTTCTTCGCCGGATTCGATGCGGGCCAGGAAGCCGGCATCGGCAATTTCGGCATGCCAGCTATTGGTGCCATCCGAAAAGCGCCACTTGTTGCCCTCTTTGAACACCGCCGATTCGATCTGCAGCACGAAGCCCGGCAAGACGCTGTCGGCCAGCACCTCGACCGTGGCGGCCGGTTCGAACCACGGCAGGTCGACCGCCTCCACCGCGACCTCTTCGCGTTCGTCCCGGCCGGAGACAAAACGCGCCGCCGCCCCCTGCGCCAGCGGCGCCAGCACCTCTTTTAGATGGCCGCGCAGCTTGCGGTTGGCGTAGAGCAGGCCGGTGGCGCGATCCACCACGATGGTTTCTTCGGCGGTGACGATGGCGACGCGCTCGGCGCGCGGCTCGATGCGCTCGACCTTGCGCCCGCGAATCTTCTTGATCAGGGCGATCAAGCCCAGCGCGCCGCCGCCGATCATGCCCAACACCTCCAGCACGGCCGTCGCGTTGGCGAAGGCGCTCGCCTCGTCGCCCTTGAACAGATTGACCACCTGCTGCATCAAATCCTGCTGGATCAACAGATCGATGCCGAACGATCCCTGCCGGAACCCGGCCTGCACCGACACGCTGACCGTGGTCTTGTCGCCGTTCAAGGTCGCGTTCGCCTCCGCAAGCAGCGCCGCCAGCGCCAGCAGGGCCGGGGCCAGATGCGCCACGTCCATGCGCGCCGCGGCCAGGCCGGGGCCGTCGTAAGTCACGCGAAAGTGCATCTCGGATTTCATGGGGCCGAATAGTAACGCGCCATGACGCGCCGCCGCAAGATAACCGGGGCGTCAACCGTGCCCCAGCAGGTGTTCCCGGAGGACCTCGATGATCTCGTCGGCCAGGCCCGCCTGCAGCCGGCCGTCCGGGAAGGCCGGCAGATACGGACGGGGCGGGAGGGTGGCCTTGAGGCCGCGGCCGGCCTGGCCGCCGAGCTGATGGATCGCCGCATAGACCGTGTTGCTGCCGATGCCCGCCTCGCGCGCCGACCAGAACGGCGTGACGGACGCCGCCAGGCGGCCGGTGTCCTGGAGGAGCCTGCCGCCCTGGCGCCGCTTGTCTTTGCCCGCCGGCCACTTGCCGAGCGGGCCGGACTCGGCCGCGAAGTTGTCCTCGGTCTGCCGTTCCAACAGGCCGGCGATGGCCCGCATGGCGGGCGTCAGGTCGTCGGCCTGCGCGGCCAGCCGGTCGAGCGCGGCAATGACCGGCCCGGCGTCGATCTCGATCTTGAAGGTCATGGTCTATACTTCCTGCACGGCGGGTCGAGATTCCGGTGCATGCAGGTGCCCGAACCGGATGAAGCGTCTTGGTGGAGCCTGCAATCCATTTCGAGACGGGACGCCCGCCGTATTACTTCCCATAGATCAACTCCCCGACACGATGGGCATTCATCTTGCGATGATCGGCGTGCATGAGATTCCACAGGAAGCTGCCGTCGCGGTTTCGGCGCACGATGCACATCATGTCCCGGTCACCCTGGAATAGACCGATGTAACGCGGCCGCGCTCGACCATCCGCATACTCGGTCAGGTAGACCTCGAAGGGATCGAGCAACGTCGGCAGGATGAAGCGCGCGTAGCGCTCTCGTCCGTCCGCCTCCTTTTCCACCATGTGCGGCAGCAGGTCGCGCCAGATCACCAGCGTCTCGACCGGCGTCTTGATGATGCGCTGCGATTGCTCGGCGGTCAGCCCAAGCTCGGCGGCCAAAACCTCGACGGCGTATTCCCTGGAGGCGGCACGCTCCACCATTCCAGGCGAGGCATGCCGCAATGCGGCCGGCACATCGCGCAGATCGGCGCGGCCGAAATCCTTCCAGGTGCGCTGGCCGGCAGCGATGCCGAGGCAGTTGCCGACGATCGGGCGCGCGGCCATGTCGGCAACGCCCGGGTCGCTCCAGGAACAATCCGGCAGCGTGGCCGCCGGGTCCCAGAGCGCCATGGCGCCCGGATTCCCCTCCCAGCCGATGTCCGGTGTGATGTATTTGCCGGGGGCATGCTCGAACCGGGGGCGCATCAGCGTCTGGCCGGGGCGATACGGATCGGGCAGCTCGACCTGTTCCAGATTCCTGCCCGAGATCGAGGTGGCGATGCCGCGCCGCCTGACTTCGGCATCGGTGAAGGCGCGCACGCGACAGCGGCAGTTGAATCCGTTCGGCGGGTAGAACTTCTGCCAGAACGGGTCGTCGTGGCGGAACGTGCGACCATTGAGCGCGCTGTGCTGCGGCCGGGTGCGGCCGTCCAGGAGGGCGACATACTGCCACCAGGGCCGGGCGGCGACGTTTTCCCTGTGGGCCCGGTAGCGCCCGGCCATGTAGGCGGACTGGACGTTGGCGCGGAAGATCGTCTCCAGGCGGCGCGGGGTCAGGCCCTTGCCGGCCATCTCGCCGGTCTCCGGGTCGGTCTGCGCCAGCTTGCCCCACCAGCCCTTGGCTTGCAGGCGCGGGATCAGGTTCTTCCTGAAGTCGGCAAAGGTCTGCCCTTCGTTCAGTGCGCGCCGCAGCTCGGCGCGGAGGTCCTGCAGCACATCGAGCTTGGTCACGCCGGCCACGGTGAAGGCGCGGGCATGCGCGGCGGCGTCCATCTCGCGCCAGCCCCAGGTGACGGCCATGCCCTTCGACTCGAAATACTTGACCGGCGCACCGAGCATGCCGGCCAGACGACGATCACCCTGACCGGCCAGCATGCCCATTTCGACAAAGCCAGGCACGTGCTCATGCGCATCTCCAGCCAGCTTAAAGCTTGGGTGAGCGAAGCTGCGGAGCAGTTGGGCATCACTTCTGTATGGCTGCTGTGTTGCGATCATCTCAAGCGCACCATTGCGGCTATTGGACCACCCAAAACCATCCGTTTGCTGCCAGATCATGCAAACGGGATGGGTTAACTGCGGTTTTTAGGGTGGTCGCTGTCCCAATAGACCTCGTCCGGTGCCGCCACGACGTTCGGCAGCATGGCGTACTGGTCACGCGTGAGCGCAATGCCCTCATCCAGGTGCTTGCCGGTATCGGCATGAAGAAGCCCCTGCTCGCTCATCGCCACCACGCGCACCGGATCTTTCGTTGGCGCCATGCGCCTGGCGAAGTCGGCGATCTCGTCATCGACGAAGCCCAGCACGAAACCGTCATGGCCGGCACGCCGCACATCCTGACCGCGCGAAGCCAGCACGGAATCCACCGTTTCCAGCCAGGCGGTCTTGCGCGCCGACGAATTGTTCAACGCCTGCCACGTCTGCGCGCGGATCTCCGGGCTGCGGATGGTGGCCACGCGCCGGGCCAGCTCGACATCGAGCGACCAGGCGGCCGACGGGTTGTGGTCGAAGCCCGGATCGGGCGCGAAGCGCTGGCCGGTGGCCGGGTCGCGGACGCCGGCGACGTCGATCCTGCCGCCGCGCTTGCCGAGATCCACCGTCACGGTATCCATCGGGCCGCCCTTCGACAGCGCCAGGCCCTTGCGGCGCATGTCGCGGTCGCTCAGCGGCCGCACGCGGCCTTGACGCGGCAGCTGGATCGGGAACTGGCGGGGCGCTAGACTGACATCGCCATGCCCTCCCCTAAATCCCCCGACCCCTCCCGTCTCGACCAGATTGTCGCTGCCGCCCGCTCGAATGCAACGCAGCGCGAGAAGGGCTATCGCGAACAGGCGCTCAAGATTTATCCGTGGCTCTGCGGGCGCTGCGCCCGCGAGTTCACCCACGCCAACCTGCGCGAGCTGACGGTGCATCACCGCGACCACAATCACAACAACAACCCACCCGATGGCAGCAACTGGGAGCTGCTCTGCCTCTACTGCCACGACAACGAGCACCAGAGGCAGCTGGAGGCCCAATCGGGGCAATCGATGGACACCCCGCAGGGCAAGGTGGCGACGCACAACCCCTTCGCCGACCTGAAGTCACTGCTGCAAAAGGACCGCTAAGTCGAAGCGGGCGAACAAGCGCATGATGGCCTTGTGGCCGGCGGCCTTTGTCCAGCCGAACAGACGCACCAGCGTGCCGTCCATGCGCACCGTTTCAGCGTGCGCGAACCGGCAGGCGCCGCAACGAAGGCTCGCAGCTTGCACCAAACTCACGAAAAATAGCCAATGGACAATCTGGGTTTATCGGAACCCTAATCGAGGGCATCTACCTCGATCCAGCCACTCGCGCTGGAAGATCCGTTATCGGATCTTCCAGCGAAGTGGGGTTAAGCTGGCGTCCCCACGGGGATTCGAACCCCGGTTCATACCGTGAAAGGGTATTGTCCTAGGCCTCTAGACGATAGGGACA
>JAGXSN010000175.1 GCA_018333815.1 Sulfuritalea sp.
AGCCCGTAACGCCGAGCGGCGGCCGCAGAAGTGAAAGGATTGGCAAATGCGTCATGGCAACGGATTGCGCAAACTCAACCGCACCTCTTCGCATCGCCAGGCGATGCTGCGCAACATGGCGGTCGCCCTGCTGCGTCATGAGGCGATCAAAACCACCCTGCCCAAGGCCAAGGAGTTGCGCCGTGTCGTCGAGCCGATCATCACGCTCGGCAAGAAACCTTCACTAGCCAACCGCCGCCTGGCATTCGACCGTCTGCGTGACCGAGAGGTAGTCGTCAAGGTGTTCGACGAACTCGGACCGCGCTTTGCCTCACGTAACGGCGGCTACCTGCGCATCCTCAAAATGGGTTTCCGGCTTGGGGACAATGCGCCGATGGCCTATGTCGAGCTGTTGGATCGCCCGGCAGCCGCTCTCGAAGAAAAGCCCAAAGCCGAATAATCCGAGGGTCGTCCTGGACCGGCGCGCAGGTCTTTCCTGGCACTCCGTCTCAGTGACTGAGTATCTTCGAGAGGAATAGCTGGGCTCATTCGGTTTCTCCTCGGTGAAAGAGCCCGCGCTATGCGCCGTCCGCGATCGCAGCGCGATCTTCCTGCAACTGCAGCGCCCACATCAGGGCATACGCGCCGCCCCTCTCGAGCAACGCGCGATGCGTGCCGCGTTCGATAATGCGCCCGCCGTCGAGAACGAGGATTTCGTCGGCGCTCATTACGGTCGACAGGCGGTGCGCGATGAGCAGCGCGGTGCGGCCGACGGCGGCCTGTTCCAGTTCTGTCTGGATCGCCTTTTCGGTTTTCGAGTCGAGGGCGGAGGTGGCCTCGTCGAGAATCAGGATGGCTGGGTTTTTGAGCAGCATGCGGGCAATGGCGACGCGCTGCTTTTCCCCGCCCGAAAGCTTGAGACCGCGCTCGCCGACACGGGTCCGATAGCCGTCCGGCAGGCGCTCGATGAATTCCGCGAGGTGCGCGGCCCGTGCGGCCGCCTGGACTTCCTCGCAGCTGGCTTGCGGGCGGCCGTAACGGATGTTGTATTCGAGCGTGTCGTTGAACAGTACCGTGTCCTGCGGCACGATGCCGATGCGGGTGCGCAGGCTGGCCTGGGTCAGCTGGCGGATGTCCTGGCCGTTGATGCGGATTGCGCCGTCATTGACGTCGTAGAAACGGAACAGCAGCCGTGCCAGCGTGCTCTTGCCCGAGCCGCTGTGGCCGACCACCGCCAGCGTTTGGCCCGCGGGGATTTCGAAGCTGACGTCATGCAGGATCGGCCGGCGCGCCTCATAGGCGAAGCTCACGTTCTCAAAACGCACGGAGCAGGGTCCCGATTCCAGGCTGCGCGCTTCCGGCGCATCCTGGATTTCCTTGTTCTGGTCGAGCAGGGCGAACATGCGTTCGATGTCGGTGAGCGACTGGCGAATCTCGCGGTAAAGCACGCCGAGGAAATTAAGCGGGATATAGAGTTGGATCAGGAAGGCGTTCACCAGAACGATGTCGCCCACCGTCATGGTGCCGTTGGCGACCCCGACGGCGGCGCGCCAAATCATCAGCGCGACGCCGACGGCGATGATGCCGGCCTGGCCGAGGTTGAGCCAGGAGAGCGAATGCTGGCTGCGGACCTGGGCGGCTTCCCATTGCTGCATCTGTTGGTCGTAGCGGGCCTTTTCCCAGCCCTCGTTGTTGAAGTACTTGACCGTTTCGTAGTTGAGCAGGCTGTCGATGGCGCGCGTGTTGGCGGCCGAGTCGAGTTCGTTAACCTCGCGGCGCAGATGCACGCGCCAATTGGAAATCAAGACGGTGTAGGTGACATAGACGACCAGCGTGGCAGTGGCGATCAGGACGAAACTCGGTTCGTAGCGCAGCGCCAGGATGCCCAGTACCAGGGCGACCTCGACCAGCGTCGGCAGCACCGAGAAGACCGTGTAATTAATCAGGGTGCCGATGGCGCGCGTGCCGCGCTCGATGTCGCGCGTCAGGCCGCCGGTCTGGCGTTCGAGATGAAAGCGCAGCGAGAGGGCGTGCAGATGCTCGAAGACCTGCAGGGCGATGGTGCGTATCGCCCGCTGGGTGATGCGCGCGAACAACAGTTCGCGCAATTCGGTAAACAGCGCGACGCCGAAGCGCAACACGCCATAGGCGGCGATCAGCGCCAGCGGCGCGATCAGGATGGCGTGCGCCGGATCGGCCGGCGCAAGGCCGTCGACGATGTCCTTGAACACCAACGGCACCGAGACGTTGGCGAACTTGGCGCCGATCAGGCAGGCTAGGGCCAGCAGCATTCGGCCGCGCCAATGCCAGAGGTAAGGGAAGAGGGCCTTGATGGTCTGCCATTCGTGTCGCTCGGCGGGCGGCGGAGCCGGCAGGGCAGTGGCAGTGTCGCGGCGCATGACGGATTCTAGCAAGCGGAGGGTATGATCCGCGCCATGGACATCCAACAGGCAGGCGTGCTGATCGAGGGCGAAGAGCCGGTGTTGCGCGTCATGCCGATGCCGGCCGACGTGAATGCCTCCGGCGACGTGTTCGGCGGGTGGGTCATGGCGCAGGTCGACATCGCGGGCGCCATTCCCGCGATGCGGCGGGCGCGCGGCCGCATCGCCACTGTGGCGGTCAACTCATTCTTGTTCAAGCAGCCGGTTTCGGTGGGTGACGTGGTGAGCTTCTACGCCAAAGTCGTCAGGACCGGCCGCACATCGATCACCGTGGATGTGCAGGTTTTCGCCGAGCGCGATCCGGCGCACCCGGTCGTCGTCAAGGTGACAGAAGCCACGCTCACCTACGTCTGTCTAGATGCCGACGGCAGTAAGCGCGCACTCCCGCCGGCCGGATAGTCCCCCGCCCGGCGTTCGGCCTCAAAGCTGTGCGAGCGCCTCGCAGGCCTGCCGTCCCGCCAGCGCCGACTTCTGCGCGGCCACGCGCGCCTCTTGCTCCTCGAAGGCATCGATTTCCGGCTGGACGATGGTGCGCGTGACCCGCAAGCGCTCCGGTGTGCCCTGGAACCTGCGCGGTTGCAGCACCTCGATCAGGCTGAGTCCTCTGTGGTTCATGCGACGAATCCTCTCATGTGGCGGAATGGTTAACGCTGCGACAGGGACAAACCCCTGGGGTTCCCGGCCGGCAACCGAATTTGTAACAGGATGTGAGGGTTGGGTCGGCGGTTTCAAGCAAGTGGGGAAAACACGGGAAAAACAAAGGCTTGCTCGGCATTTGCGGGCCACCCTCCCCCTCTATGATCGATCCGGGGCCCGAGGACGGGGTGCGAGCGGGGACGGGTGAGGATGGAAGGAGGAATTTTCGGCTGGCATGCTGGGGTGCTGCTCCTTGCGGGGCTCACCGCGGTCTGTTTGGCCGTGATGCGGGTCAGGCAGCGGCGGCGTGGCGGTCGCCCCGCCGCCCAAAGCGAGAATCCGCCGCCAGCTGCGGAGTCTCCGGCCGGCGCGAACGGATTCGGGATGCGTCTGGCCGAGCATCTGGCGCATGGCGACCTGGAGCGTGAGGTGCGTGAGTTGCGCAGGGAAGTCGACGCGCTGTGCGCACAGGTCAGGGAGCTTCGGGCGCAGCGCAATGTCTCGCCCCAATACGCCGAAGCGCAGGCACTGGCCCTGCGTGGCCTGAGCGCACGCGAGGTTGCCGACCGCATGGGCATCTCCCTTGCGGAAGCCGAACTGGTACATGCCCTCAGCCGCGGCGAAAGCCTGTTCGAAGAGGGGAAAGGCGCCGACCCGCAGCGGGAAGCCGGGATGGACGAAGGCCCGCCGGGCAGACGATAATGCCGCACCGAACTGTCGTGGAGCAAACCCGATGCGCCAGATCATCAGTACCCCCAATGCCCCGGCCGCGATCGGCACCTATTCGCAGGCGGTCAAGGTCGGGGACACCGTTTACCTCTCCGGCCAGATCGGCCTCGATCCGGTCACCATGACGATGGCCGAAGGCATCGACGCGCAGATCGCGCGTGTCTTCGCGAACCTCAAGGCCGTGGCCGAGGCTGCCGGCACGACGCTCGATGCGGCCGTGAAGCTGAACGTCTATCTCACCGACCTCGCCAACTTCGCCAAGGTCAACGAAACGATGGCGAAATATTTCAACCCGCCCTACCCGGCGCGCGCTGCCGTCGGGGTCAGGGAACTGCCGCGCGGGGCGCTGGTCGAGGCCGACGCCGTTCTGGTGATTGGCTAAGCAAACCATCCCGGGGGCGACTTCCATCGTCGCCGAAAAGCTGAAAACGCTCGGCCTGCACACGCAGGCCGATCTCGTCCTGCACCTGCCATTGCGTTTCGAGGACGAGACGCGCATTACGCCGATCGCCGCTGCCGTGCCGGGCGCGGCCGCACAGTTCGACGCGACGGTGACGTCCTGCGAGATCGCCTATCGGCCGAAACGCCAGCTCGTCTGCCGCATCGAGGATGCGACAGGCGAACTGATGCTGCGCTTCCTGAATTTCTATCCGAGCCAGCAGAAGGCACTGCAACCGGGCGCGCGGCTGCGCGTGTTCGGCGAAGTGCGCGGCGGCTTCTGGGGCAGCGAGATCATCCATCCGCGCTTTCGCGTGCTGCGTGGCGACGAGCCCTTGCCGACCGCGCTGACGCCGGTCTATCCGACCACCGCCGGACTCGGGCAGGCCGCGCTGCGCAAGCTGATCGCGCGCGCGCTCGATGAGGTCGACCTGGCCGAAACCCTGCCGGCGGAACTCGTCGCGCGGCTCAAGCTGCAGGACTTCGCAACGAGCGTGCGTGCGCTGCATGCGCCGCCGCCGGGACTCGCTGCCGATGCGCTGGCGTTGCACCAAAACCCCTACTGGCGGCGCATTGCCTTCGACGAGCTGCTTGCCCAGCAGCTCTCGCTGCGCCAGGCCTATGCCGCGCGCCGCGCGCGCCGCGCGCCGGCGCTGGCGGGCGACGGCGCGCTGACGCAGCGACTGCTCGCGCAACTGCCGTTCAAGCTGACCGCGGCGCAGCAGCGCGTCTGGTGCGAGATCGAAAGGGACCTCGCCCAGCCGCATCCGATGCAGCGACTTCTGCAGGGCGATGTCGGCAGCGGCAAGACCGTGGTCGCCGCGCTGGCGGGCTTGCGCGCGGTCGAAGCCGGCCATCAGGCCGCGCTGATGGCGCCGACCGAGATCCTCGCCGAGCAGCACCACCGCAAGCTCGCCGACTGGCTGGCGCCACTGGGCATCGAGGTCGCCTGGCTGACCGGCAGCCTGAGGAAGAAGGACAAGCAGGCCATCGTCGCGAAAGTCGGCGCTGGCAGGACGGCGCTGGTGGTCGGCACGCATGCGCTGATCGAGGAGAACGTCGAGTTCGCGCGACTGGGACTCGCCATCGTCGACGAGCAGCATCGTTTCGGCGTGCGCCAGCGCCTGGCGCTCAAGCAGAAAGGAATCGAGGCCCATCAGCTCGCGATGTCGGCGACGCCGATACCGCGCACGCTGGCAATGAGCTACTACGCCGACCTCGACGTGTCGGTGATCGACGAGCTGCCCCCCGGCCGCACGCCGGTGATGACCAAGCTGGTGTCCGCCGTGCGCCGCCCCGAGATCGTCGGCAAGGTGCGCGAACTCTGCCGCGCGGGCCGGCAGGCCTACTGGGTCTGCCCGCTCATCGAGGAGTCGGAAGCATTGCAGCTCAAGACCGCGCAGGAAACCTTCGAGCACCTCACCGCCGAGCTGCCCGGGCTGAAGATCGGACTCGTCCATGGCCGCCTCAAGCCCAACGAGAAGGTTGCCGTGATGGCGGGTTTCGTCAAGAATGAAATCCAGTTGCTCGTCGCCACTACCGTGATCGAGGTCGGCGTCGATGTGCCCAATGCGAGCCTGATGGTGATCGAGCACGCCGAGCGCTTCGGCCTCGCCCAGCTGCACCAGTTGCGCGGCCGCGTCGGGCGCGGCGCCGCCGAATCGGCCTGCATCCTGCTCTACGAACAGCCGCTGTCGGAGTCGGCTCGGGCGCGGCTGAAGATCATCTACGAGAACACCGACGGCTTCGAGATCGCGCGCCAGGACCTGCGTCTGCGCGGGCCGGGGGAGTTCGTCGGCGCACGGCAGAGCGGCCTGCCGCTGCTGCGTTTCGCCGACCTCGAGGATGCCGCGCTGGTCGGAGCGGCGCGCAGTGCGGCGCAAACCTTGCTGATCGACCATCCCGAAGCGGCAGCATGCCACCTCGCGCGCTGGCTGGCCGGCCGCGCCGAACTGCTCAAGGCGTAGAATTCCCCCGTGACGACCCTTGCCCTGATCAAGACGCGCCTCGACCTTTACGAGAAGCTGATGCGGCTCGACAAGCCCATCGGCATCCTGCTGCTGCTGTGGCCGACGCTGTGGGCGGTGTGGATTGCCTCCGCGGGCCAGCCGCACTGGATGATCGTCGGGATCTTCGCCCTCGGCACGGTGCTGATGCGTTCGGCCGGCTGCGTGATCAACGACTGTGCCGACCGCGATTTCGATCCCCATGTCGAGCGCACGAAAGCCCGGCCGCTCGCCGCGGGCGCGGTGAGCGTGCGTGAAGCCTTCGTGCTTTGCGGCCTCCTCGTGCTCTGCGCCTTCCTTCTGATCCTGCCGATCCTGACGCCGCTGCTGTTCGGCCTGGCCATGGCGGCGCTGTTTCTGGCCGTGAGCTATCCCTTCACCAAGCGTTTTCTCGCCATGCCGCAGGCCTATCTCGGCATCGCCTTCGGCTTCGGCATCCCAATGGCTTTCGCCGCCATCCACGGCGAAATTCCCGCCATTGCCTGGGCGTTGCTTGCCGCCAACCTTTTCTGGGCGATCGCCTACGATACCGAATACGCGCTGGTCGATATCGAGGACGATCGCAAGATCGGCATCCGCAGCTCGGCGCTGACCTTTGGCAGATTCGACATCCCCGGCATCATGCTCTGCTATGTCGCCACGCTGGCGCTGCTCGGCTATGTCGGCTGGCAACTCGGCTTCGGCTGGGCCTATGCCACCGGGCTGGCGGTGGCGGCCGGCATCGCCGGCTATCACTTCACCCTGATTCGTCGTCGCGAGCGCATGCGCTGTTTCAAGGCTTTCCTGCACAACAACTGGCTGGGCGCCGCCGTGTTCGCCGGCATCGTGGCCGACTACTGGATAAATCGATGAACGCCGCCCACGACCTGCGCGAATTCATGGCGCGCCTGGAACGGCAAGGCGAACTGAAGCGCATTGCCGTGCCGGTCGATCCGAAGCTGGAGATGACCGAGATCGCCGACCGCGTGCTGCGCGCGGGCGGGCCGGCGCTACTGTTCGAGAAACCCCAATCGGGCGAAATGCCCGTGCTGGCCAACCTGTTCGGCACGCCGCAGCGCGTTGCTTTGGGGATGGGCGCCGATGCTGACTGGAAAACCTCGCTGCGCGAGGTCGGCCAACTGCTCGCCTACCTCAAGGAGCCCGAACCGCCGAAAGGCTTGCGCGATGCGTGGGAGAGGTTGCCGATCCTCAAGCAGGTGCTCAACATGGCGCCGAAGGTGGTGAGTTCGGCCCCTTGCCAGGAGATCGTCCGGGAAGGCAAGGATGTCGACCTCTCCCGCCTGCCGGTGATGACCTGCTGGCCCGGCGACGCGGCGCCGCTGATCACCTGGGGCCTCACGGTAACCCGCGGGCCGCACAAATCGCGCCAGAACCTCGGCATCTACCGGCAGCAAGTCATCGCGGCGAACAAGGTGATCATGCGCTGGCTCGCCCATCGCGGCGGCGCGCTCGATTTTCGCGACCATTGCCAAAAGAATCCCGGCACGCCGTTCCCCGTCGCCGTGGTGCTCGGCTGCGATCCGGCCACCATCCTCGGCGCGGTGACGCCGGTGCCCGACACGCTGTCCGAATACCAGTTCGCCGGCCTGCTGCGCGGCGGCAAGACCGAGCTGACGAAGTGCCTCGGCAGCGACCTGCAGGTGCCGGCGCGTGCCGAGATCGTGCTGGAGGGTCTGATCCATCCGAATGAAACGGCCACCGAAGGGCCGTATGGCGACCACACCGGCTACTACAATGAGCAGTCAGAGTTCCCGGTGTTCACCATCGAGCGCATGACGATGCGGCGCGAGCCGATCTACCACAGCACCTATACCGGCAAGCCGCCCGACGAGCCGGCGATGCTCGGCGTGGCGCTCAACGAGGTGTTCGTGCCGCTCTTGCAGAAGCAGTTTCCCGAGATCGCCGATTTTTACCTGCCGCCCGAGGGCTGTTCCTATCGCCTTGCGGTGGTGAGCCTGAAGAAGCAATATCCCGGCCACGCCAAGCGCGTGATGTTCGGCATCTGGAGCTTCCTGCGCCAGTTCATGTACACCAAGTTCATCATCGTGGTGGATGACGACATCGACGTGCGCTCGTGGCCCGAAGTGATCTGGGCGCTCACGACACGCGTCGATGCCGCGCGGGACACCTTGATCGCCGAGCACACGCCGATCGACTATCTCGACTTCGCCTCGCCGGTCGCCGGCCTGGGCAGCAAGATGGGCATCGACGCGACCCACAAGTGGGCGGGCGAGACGACCCGCGAGTGGGGGCGGCCCATCGTCATGGACGACGCGGTCAGGCGCCGCGTCGATTCGATCTGGAATCAACTGGGACTCTGATCATGGCCGACTACGACCGCAAGGGCGACCTCGTGCGCAGCGACAACCCGGGCGGCGCGCTCGCCTGGTGCCACATCATGTATGGCCTGCATGCGATCTCGGCGCTCTCGGGCATCATGAGCTCGGCCACGATCATCGGCGCCTTCGTCTTTGGTTGGCCGTCGATCATCGCCGTGATCATCAACTACGTCACGCGCGGCAACGTGCGCGGCAGCTGGCTCGACAGCCACTGGCGCTGGCAGCTGCGCAGCTTCTGGTACGCCGCGCTCTGGCTGCTGGTCGCCGGCCTGCTGACCATCACGCTGATCGGCATTCCCGCCGCGATCCTGGTGATCGCGCTGACCGGCCTGTGGGTGCTCTACCGCGTCATCCGCGGCTGGACGGCCCTGCTGGGCGGCAATCCTATGCCGGTCCCCGACTAGCGCCCCGCCACAACCCGTCGAGCAGGGCGTCGAAAGCCGGCTGCGCCCGCGCGGCGTTCGGGTGATTGACGATGAAGACGACGATGTGGCGGCGCCCTTCCCGGTCGAGCAGGTAGCCGGCGATGGCGCGCACGCCTTCGAGCGAGCCGGTTTTGAGATGGGCCTGACCGGCGTAGGCGACGCCGTCG